>MNXO01000013.1 GCA_001872995.1 Bacteroidetes bacterium CG2_30_32_10
CTAAAACCTGTCAGGTCTTTGGTAATTTTCGGACAACATTGATTGAAAATAAGCAATCTTTATTTGTCTCCTAAAATAAAAGATTATTTCTTAACGAATAAAGTTTAAAATTCCATTAATAATCGTAAGCGGATGTGCAGGGTTTCCTGCTATATACAAATCAATAGGATATTTATCTAAGAATGCTCGGTTAATGGCTTTGCTTTGTTTAAAAATTCCGCCACTAATGGCGTCAGTTCCCACCAACACAATAATTTTAGGAGCTGGTACTGCATCATAGCAAATTTGAACAGCCTCCGCCATATTTTCAGAAATAGGACCTGTAATCACAATGCCATCGGCGTGGCGTGGCGAAGCAACAAACTCAATCCCAAAGCGACTGATATCGAACTGAACGTTGTTAGAAGCATTCAATTCCCACTCGCAACTATTGTCTCCGCCTGCACTGATTTGTCTTAGTTTTAATGATTTACCAAACATAGCGTGTATCTCTTTTTTAATAAGCGCCCTGTTCATTTCTATAGGTTTGTCTTCGCCTTCTTTCACAATTAAACGGCTGCGTTCATTGCTTGAAATTTTATAATCTTTGGTAAACTTAATTTTGTTAGGAAAACACAAAGCACATTCGCCGCAGAATGTGCATTTACCCATATCAATAGCTATTGGATTTGTAGAAATTGCATTGGTGGGGCATAATTCTACAAGTTTTGTTTCGTCCACTTTTTCAAGGCTTATTATAGGTCGTCCTTTATATATTCCAGGTACTTGAACCGTTGTAGGATGAGGGATAAACTGTTTTCCTTGGTGGTATAAAATTTTTAAATTATTTAACATGGTTAATTTGCTAATTTATTAATGTGTTAATGTGCTAATGTGCTTGTTTGCTAATTATTAGGATGATATATTTGATGAGTTCTTTTTGGCTGAAGAAATAATGCTTGAAAAAAGTTTTTGAATTTCTTCAAGTTTTATAGGTAATAAATGATTTGGTGGATAACAATTTAACTTATTGCATAGCATTAGCCAATATTCTGTTTCCTGAGCTTCCTTTGCTGCAATTTTTAATTTATGAATAAAATCAGCCTTGCTTTCACTAGATTGAGCTTCACTTATATTTGCTCCAATAGAGGTTCCGGATTTTAATATTTGACGAGCAATTACATATTTTTTATGCTCCTCAAGTAATTCGGAATATTTAATAATTTCTAAAGCAAATTCAAGACTTTTATCTAATATTATATTTTTCTTTTCCATAGCTAATCTATTAGCATTTTAGCAAATTAAATCATTAACATATTAATAATTATAAATCATGACCAGTATATGAGAGATTAAAACTCTTATTACATATTGGAAAATCTGATATTTCATTGTTTCGAACTGCCAATGCCAACGCCAACCAATTATGGAACGAAGGGTCTTTTACTTTATACAACATCAATTCGCCTTTAGCATCAGTGATTGCACAATGACATATTTCGCCACGCCAACCTTCTACTAATGAAATAGCAAAAGAATCGGGTTGAAGTGTTTTTAAAGTAGTCTCTTTTGGTGAGTATTCTGGAACATTTTCAATTAAATGGCGAATATATTTAATAGATTGCCAAACTTCTTCTTTCCTAATTTGAACACGGGAATAAACATCACCATGATGCTTTATTATGGGCTCATGTTTAATTTCAGCATAAAGACTGTAAGGGTGAGAAGTTCGAATATCTCTGTTCAAACCACTTGCTCGAGCAGCCATCCCCACAGAGCCAATAGACAATATATCATTATAAGAGATGATCCCAGTTCTTTCAAAACGCGATAAGGCACTTGGCAGTTTAAATAGCTCCGTATTCATTTCGGTGAAATCAGGTTCGTAAGCATCTAATACTTCTTTTAACCTAACTGCTAAAGCTTTTGTAAAAGGAAATTGATTTCTAAGCGGTCTAATGAGTCCTTTAGACAATCGGTTTCCGCCCCATTCTTGCATAAAATTGATAATCGGAGTACGCAATCTACCAAAAACAGCATTTCCCAATTGATAAGCAACATCAGCACAAACGGCACTTAAATCGCCAGTATGAATTGCCATCCGCTCCAATTCGAGTGCTAAAGTACGAGCATATTCAATATCTCTCGAAGCTTCAAAGCCACTTAAGCTTTCGTATAAATGCGAAAATGCGGTAGTATGGCCCACCACAGTATCTCCTGTTATGTTTTCGGCAATAGTTGCTCTTTCAAGTAATTTCTTTTTTTCAAGAAATAGGGTTTCAATACCTCGGTGTTGATAGCCTAATTGTATTTCGAGATGCAGTATTTGTTCGCCATTGCAAATAAAACGGAAATGCCCTGGTTCAATGATACCTGCATGTATTGGACCAACAGCTACTTCGTGCAATTCTTCACTTTCGATAGAAAAAAATGGATAATTGGCAATGATTTTTGATTTGTCAAAACGATTATTGGCATATCGCACAGGTTTTAGCCATGGATGGTCGAGGTAGTTTAAACCAAAATTTTCATTTATTTCGCGTTCGAACTTCTCAAAACAATAGTTAATGGCAGTAAAAGAAGGAAGGTTATCCGAAGGGTTTACTAAACTAGACGAGACAAATATTTCATGGCTAAAATCATCGGCAATGCAACAAATTAGTTTTAATTTATCACCAAAAGGAAAGCCAAAGTAATTAACGCAATGTCTTTCGGAATGGTTGACAACAAAGCCAGTGTTTAATTCCAAAAACAAAGTATAATTTATTTCGGGAATAGCCGAAAAAGGAATGGTTTGATTATTTAAAACACTTATATAATTCATATTAATGAGGTAAAAGTATAATACTTTCTTTTATTAAAGCAACAAATTCGGTAGGTGGATTTAAACCTAAATATATAGCAATAGAAAGAAGAAGAAATTGAGAAAGCGACTCCCAAGGATTGATGGGCGTTATTTTATGTTCTTCAATGTCAATAGGCGGTGTAAATAGCAATTTGAAGATGTTTTTGCCCAAAGCCCAGAAAATTAAAGTGAGAAATAGGAGTACAAATATTAAAATAAATATTTGATGCGATTCGAATAAAGACCTGAAGATAAGAAATTCACTCACAAACATACCTGATGGCGGCATAGCAGTAATACTTATAAATACAAACAGCATTACCAATGCACCTACTAAGTTTTTTGAAAAATAATTACCGGTTTTACGAATGATATAGGTATGAAAAGTACGATGTATCTGGTCTATCTGATAAAAGACGCTTGCTTTCACAAATGAATGAAGTACCATGTGCAATATTGCTGCAAAATAACCAATACCACCAGAAGCCAAGCCCAATGCAGTTAATCCCATGTGTTCTAAACTTGAGTAAGCAAACATTCTTTTCAAATGGCTTACTTTTAGTATATAAACGGTAGAAACGAAAATAGAAAGTATGCCGCACCATAACAAAACCTGATTCATCCATGGCTGGATAGAGGTGTTTGCCATTAATGAATAAGTTCTGAAGATGGCTAAAAATCCTACATTCATTAAAGTTGTAGAAATAAATGCACTAATAGGCGGTGGAGCAACGGTATGGGCATCTACGGCAATGGTATGCATTGGGAAAAGACCCATTTTGGTGCTAAAACCAACCAACATAAAAAGAAAAGCGAGTTTAAGCCATAAAGTATTTGCATTTTTGAGATGTTGTGGAATATCTGCAAAGGATAAATTAACCGAACCTGTTTCCGATAAGGCTTTGCTTAAAAACACAATGCCCACAAAAGCAAATGTAATACCTATAGAGCAAATAAAAACATATTTCCACGTAGCTTCTAAGGAAAGATGGGTTCGTTCGTGATAAATCAACACCGCCACACTTAATGTGGTTATTTCAATAAAAACCCACAAAACACCTATATAGCTTGCAAGATAGGCGCAAGTCATTGCTGCAATTAATAATATAAGGGCAGTAAAATAGATACTCTGTCTCCAACTACTTTCATTTCTGCTTTTAAGATAAATGTAACTATGAATAATGGTGGTATAGCTTAAAATAGTAAGTACACCCAAAAAGATAACCCCTAAAGAATCATAAGCAAAAAAACTAAATTCTTCTTTGTGGAGATTACTATAACCATATATAGCAAGAGTAGTTTGAAGCACAAGAAAAGCTCCAAGCAACAGAATGCGTATGGTATTATTTCGGTTTATAATTGTTCCTGCGGCAAGCAGGATTGTGATAATTAGATAATAATGAAACATAATAATTAATCTTTTAAATTCGTTAAGTTATCTACACTCATTTCTTCAAAGGTATTGCCAATTCTATTCATAAAAATTCCTAATACCAGCACGCTCACAAAAATATCTAACATAATTCCGATATTTACCAACATCGTCATTTCGCTGCCAACGGCTAAGGACAGAATAAAAACTCCATTTTCAATTACCAAATAACCCATTACATGAGTGAGAATCTTGCGTCGTGAAACAATGATATATACTCCCGTAAACAAGGTGGACAAGGCAACTATAAAGAATATTTTATCTAAATAAGGGTCATTAATGCTATTGACTAGTAAAATAGTGAAAACAATAATAACGGTGGTAATAATTAATGAAACAAAGTTAGGAACAAAAGGTTCTGCTTCGCGCGTGATTTTATTTCGTTTTAGAATAAAATTTAAAAATATTGGAACCGCTAATGATTTAAAAACAATGGTTTCTAAAAGAATTAAAATAAGATTGATTGTATTTATCTCATTAAGTTGGATAAATACAATAACAAACAGCAACAAACCCTGAAATGCCAATATTTTAATATAAGTAAGCATACGATTGGCAATAGCCATATAAAACAAGGTAATCAGAAACGTGATAAGAATTACGTGTATCATTTTTGATTATTTAAAGATTAAACAATTTTGCCTAAAATCATCAATACGCCAAAGAATATGAGCAAACTTACCGAAGTAAGAGTGAAAATAAACTGCGTGTTATGCGACATTCTGAATCGAGCAATAAAAGATTCTATCAAACCAATGCTAATAGCCATTAAAATTTGTATGACAAAAAATGCAGCAATGGCATATTCGTAAGGAACCATCCCTATAAATAAATTTATAATGAGCGCACCGTAAATAGCAAATTTAATATAACCTGCTGATAAGATAAGCCCCAAATCGAAGCCACAATTGTCTAAAATCATTACTTCGTGTATCATTGTTAATTCAAGATGTGTTTTTGGGTCGTCAATAGGCATTCTGCTGTTTTCTATCATAGCAAGCATCACCAAAACAAAGGTTGCAAGGGTTGCAAGTGCATAGCTTAAATAAGAGCCAATATGCAGGGTTGAAAATATTTCTTGAAAAGAAGTATGACCTGTAAGTAAGGCAAAAGAACCCATTAATACGAAAAATGCAGGCTCTGCAAACATAGAATAAAGAGCTTCGCGGCTTGCTCCCATTCCTTCGAAACTGCTACCCGTATCCATTGCTCCTATAATGCTAAAAAACTTGCCCAGTGCCAATACATAAGCAAAGAAAATAAAATCGCCATTAAAACTAATTAAACCTTTCGATTGTCCAAAAGGCACCATAAGCATTGCCATCACTACAGAGGCAAAATAAATGGTAGGTGCAATCTGAAAAACAAAGCTCGTGGTATTGCTATATACAGCTCCTTTCTTAAAAAGACGAATTACATCTTTGATGGGCTGCAATATCCCAGGACCTTTACGACCTGATGCTATACTTTTGGTACGGATAATAATTCCCGTAAAAAAAATAGATGCTAGCACTATTAAAATAAGACTTAACATAATTATAATTGTTTTAAAAGTTCAATAAACGCAATAATATTTTGATATATAAGAGGAATGTAAATAATCAATAAAATAAAAAGAATACCATATAAAATGTAAAATTGCAATTTCCCATTTTGAAAAAATAAAAAACGACCTAAAAATGATTTAAAGGCATGTAGCGGTTTATCGATTAGCCATTTTTCAATTTTATCGTAAGGGTGTGATTCGTAATTTGCATTGATAGGGAATATCCCCTGAACTTCCTTTTCTTTCTTTGGTAGTAATAGGAAAAACTTAAACAATTTACTATAAGACCTAACAAAAGAACTGGCAGTATATTACATTTTTGCTGTTGGTGCGGTATATGCACAACCCCAAGTTAAATCTGAAGCAAGTGTTCGTTTTTTGGCTAATACTTTTTTCAATAATAACACTAAAACGATAAAAGCTATCAATCCCCAAGCAGCCCAGCTTATCGGTTGCAATGCTTCTAATTCTTTGCCTTGGAAGGGCATAAAATTAACTTGACTTATATTGGTGAACAAACTAACAGGTTGTATGAGCAAATTTAAGAACAATTGAGGCATCAATCCAATAAAAACAATAAAAAAAGCGATTAAATATAATGGCAAAAGTTGAAAAACAGAAACTTCTTTGATTGGATGAGAAAATTCGTGTCGTGCATTTCCTAAAAAAACGACCCCAAAGGCTTTGGTAAAACACAACATTGCTAAACCTCCTATTAATACCAATCCTAAAACAGAAAAAATACAAGCAAGCAACGAAAGCATCATGGCATCTTGTGTCCAATAATATAAAGCATTGTAAATGATAAATTCAGAGATAAACCCATTGAAGGGGGGAATGCCACATATTGCAATAGCAGCAATTAAAAAAAGAATAGCAGTTTGGGGCATTTTTTTTACCAAACCACCTAACTTTTCAATATCTAAAGTATGAGTTGCCTGATAAACATTGCCAGCAGTATAAAATAAAAGCGATTTAAAAAGTGCATGATTAAGAGTGTGCAGCAACGCACCAGCAAAACCCAAGGAGGCAACTATCGGGTTGTTTGCTCCCAATCCGATGCATCCAATGCCTATTCCAATACCTATAATTCCAATATTTTCGATGCTATGATAGGCAAGTAGTTTTTTAAGATTATGTTGCATAATGGCAAGCATCACGCCATATAAACCAGAAACTACAGAAAGTGTTAATATAATATAACCAATGGTAGTGTAATCCGTTTTAATTAACAAAATCATTCGGAGAATACCAAAAATACCAATTTTAATCAACACTCCAGACATAATACCAGATATATGTGCTGGTGCTGCTGGATGTGCATAAGGCAACCAAGTATGGAAAGGCACAAAGCCTGCTTTTACGGCAAATGCAATGAAAAAAAACATAAACAATAAAAGGGTAGTAACATCTTGATGACTTGCAGTATAAATAGAAATTGCATTAAAATCGAAACTTCCTGTTTTTACTGCCACCCAAATAAAACATAGCGTAAGAAATGCAATGCAAACATGAGATTGTATTAAGGGGACTTCTATAATTTAAAACATTGTAAATCAAGTAATTCTAAAAAACAACAAATATTGCAGCATGTTGTTAATAACTTTATGTAAAATGTTTATAACTATTTAATATTCAATACTATATATTAGATTATTTATTATATTTTTGTCGAAAAATTAAACAAATATGTTAGTACA
>MNXO01000131.1 GCA_001872995.1 Bacteroidetes bacterium CG2_30_32_10
GTCTTTTATACTTCTGCTTGTAATTCTGTCAATTCTATCTAATGTTCCTACTTGGTCAACTTTTGGTGAAGAAAAAAAGTCAATTTTGTTTTTTGTATTACTCATTTCTTATTTATTGGAGTTCAAATATAAGTAAAAAAGAAAGTTTGGGTTTATACTAATTTTTAAAAAAGTATTTTTGTGTAAACGATGAGCCAAAATTCTAAAAATATACACCCTGTTTTTGATGCTATTTTAGGAAGAACTACTAAAGAGCAGTTGTTAAAACAGCACGCCAAAGTTATCTGGATGACTGGTTTTTCTGGCTCTGGAAAAACAACTATTGCCATTGCCTTAGAAAAGAAATTGAACGCTCAAGGATTTTTAACTCAGATTTTAGATGGCGATAATGTGCGAGTTGGAATCAACAATAATTTAGGATTTAGCGAAGCGGATAGAACAGAAAACATCAGACGAATTGCCGAAGTTTCGAAGTTGTTTTTAAATGGTGGTATCATTACCATCAATTGTTTTGTAAGTCCAACTATCGAAATTCGAGAAAATGCAAAAAAAATTATTGGAGCAGCTGATTTTATCGAAGTTTTTATCAATACTCCTTTTGAAGTTTGTGAAAAAAGAGACGTGAAAGGATTGTATAAAAAAGCAAGAGCTGGAGAAATAAAAAACTTTACAGGAATTGATGCCCCTTTTGAGGCACCTTTAAACCCTGATATTGATGTAAAAACTGCTAATGAAAGTATTGAAGAATCGGCAAATCAAATTTTAGCATCTATTTTGCCTTTAATAACATTCGCTGAGTGATGAAGATTAGCATTTTGTTTCTTTTTTTGTTTTTTTTATTATTTAACTTAAGCAGCAGAGCCAATAATTCTGTTGGGTTGAGTATTAACGAAAATCAAGTAATTGTTTCCATTCAAGAAAATAATCTTGCTGACACAATTGCTGGTGCTGCTATTGTTACTGTTAAATTTAAGAGAGGAAAAGCCATTTTGTTTACCGTTTTCACAGGATTTTTAGGTGGGCATCGCATTTATTTAGGAACTCATCAAAGAACCCCAATTATTTATTCTGTAACTTTAGGTGGATTGGGCATACTTCCATTGATAGATTTGATTCAAATCATTTTCACAAAAGATTTATCTAAATTTGAGTACCGACCACAAATTATCATGTGGGGGAAGTAGAATTACTCTACCGTAACCGATTTTGCTAAATTTCTTGGTTGATCTACATTACATCCTCTCATAACAGCAATGTGATACGAAAGTAGTTGCAAAGGAATACAAGTTAACAGTGGGCTTAAGGCATCTTCTACTTCAGGGATTTCTATCACATAATCAGCAATTTTTTTAACATCAACATCTCCCTTAGTTACAATGGCTATTATTTTTCCATTACGAGCTTTTACTTCTTCAATGTTGCTTATTACTTTTTCGTAATTTCCTTTTCTAGTAGCGATAACTACAACAGGCATTTCCTCATCAATTAAAGCAATTGGTCCATGTTTCATTTCTGCGGCTGGGTATCCTTCTGCATGGATGTAAGAAATTTCTTTTAATTTTAAAGCTCCTTCTAAAGCTACAGGAAAATTATATCCTCTGCCTAAATAAAGGAAATTACTTACTCCCTTAAATATACTTGCAATATATTTTATTTTTTCGTCCGATTCTAATAATAAAGCTACTTTTTCTGGTATAGCGTAGAGCTCAACCAATAATTGTCTAAATTTTGATTCAGAAATACTTCCCTTTTTATGAGCTATGGAGAGTGCCATCAATGACAATACAGTAACCTGAGCTGTAAATGCTTTGGTTGATGCAACTCCAATTTCTGGTCCAGCATGGGTATAAGACCCACCATCAGTAGCTCTAGAAATGGTAGAACCTACTACGTTGCAAATACCAATAATTGTAGCTCCTTTTTCTTTCGCCAATTTAATGGCTGCTAAGGTATCGGCAGTTTCGCCAGATTGAGAAATGGCAATAACAACATCACTTTCGTTAATGATGGGGTTTCTATATCTAAATTCAGAGGCATATTCAACTTCAACGGGTATTCTAGCTAAATCTTCAAATAAGTATTCTCCGACTAAACCAGCGTGCCATGATGTTCCGCAGGCAACAATAATAATACGTTGAGCATTAATAATTTTTTGTTCATAATCTCTAATCCCACCTAAAGATACAATGCCTTTATCTAAATCTATTCTTCCACGCATACTGTTTCTGATAGATTGTGGTTGTTCGAATATTTCTTTGAGCATAAAGTGTTCAAAACCACCTTTCTCTATTGCTTCTAAATGAACTTCTAACTCTTGTATATAAGGAGTAATTGCATGTTTTTTGATGTCCATCAATTGCAACTTTTTACCACGTTGCATAATGGCAATTTCCTCATCGTTTAAATAAACTACATTTTTGGTGTATTCTACAATTGGAGTAGCATCTGAAGCAACAAAATACTCAAAATTATCACCTATTCCAATTACCAAAGGGCTACTTTTTTTAGCAGCAATCATGGTGTCGGGATTGTCTTTAGAAACAATTACAATTGCATAAGCTCCAAGCGTTTTGTTTAACGCTATTCTTACGGCCTCTACCAAATCTACATGCGTATTGTTTTGAATGTCTTCGATTAAATGAATCAATACTTCAGTATCTGTTTCACTTGTAAATTGATGTCCACGTTTTAATAGTTCCGCTTTTAAACTAGCGTAATTTTCGATAATGCCATTGTGAATGATGGCTAAATTTTCTGACCCCGAGAAGTGTGGATGTGCATTTTCATCGTTTGGTATACCATGAGTAGCCCATCTAGTATGACCAATACCTACGGTTCCTTTAATATTTTTTCCTTGTGTAAAACTTTCTAATTCAATAACCTTTCCTTTCTTTTTGTAGAGATTAATTTCATGTCCATCTATTAGTGCAACACCTGCACTATCATAGCCTCTATATTCTAATCTTTTTAAGCCTTTTATGAGTATTGGGTAGGCTTGCTTGTCTCCAAGATATGCTACAATTCCACACATAATTTAAAGTTTTGAATAGGTGATGTTTAACCTGATTTTTGAGATGACATTTTTTTCAGAACTGATAACAGATCTTTTTGCTGTAGTAGAACCTCCATTTGCTAATAAATAGAGCTCATAGTCGGTTGTTGAATGATACAATAATTGCTGAATATGGCGAGATATGTTAAAGGTATAGGTTTTAGAGCTTCCACCATTCACCAAAGTTCCTCCATAATAATCTAATCCTTCATAAAAATCAGGTAAAAAAATGGTTTCTCCTGCTGAATTAGTACCTACTAAAGATAGGGAGGAAATTGCTTCATCAAAATCTCCTTCCGTGTTATTTGCAATGGTAAAAACTAATTCAGCTTTATTAATAATAATGCTACCATTTTTCGCCAATTCTTTAATCGTTGGCATTTCAATTTTAGTTTTAACTCCCGCCATTGTTGATACATAAGTAACGGTTGTATCTTTTGTTGGGTCGTTATTGATGTGTTTTAATACATCTGTTCCTGCATAATTGTGTGCAAAGCGAGAATATTTTGTGGTTTCCGAGTTAATTTTAAAACTTTCTTGTAAAGAATCTGCCAATGAATTATTATAATAAACTGTAATAGTAGATAATGAAGAATTTATATCAAAAGAAGCTATGGAACCAGCTCCAGGCGTTAAAGTGGTGTTTCCAACAGAATCAGCAGTTGTGATGTATATGCCTTTAAAAACGCTACTAAAAGCGGTATTGTCGGCATAGGGAGAGCCATTTGCAAGATTTGTTAGGAAGGTAGAATTAGTTAATTTAATTCTTAAATGAGGCTTATGCATTACACTATCAACCGTTGTTAATATACTATCTTTTAGATTTGGAATAAAAGTGGAGCTTGCCAATGATGTTGATTGGTAAGAAGTAAAGGTGTTAGAATAATAATTTGTTGATGTTACTAAAGGAGCCGTTAATTCATATACATTAATAGACATTGGAGTAGCTGTGTCGCCATATAATTCAACATAATCTAGGGTTAACACAACCGAATCGATAACCACTGAAGTTCCAAAATCTGTGGAGGCTCCTGAAAGTGCTACATTTGCATAAATTGAGGATGACATTGGTCCAAAAATAGGGTCATTATATAGCCCAAGTAAGTTGTATATGGATAAGTCTGTTCTTAAAGAATCTTCAGCTAAAACTGTAGTTTGCAAGGAGAAGGTGTCAACGAAATTTATGGATAGGTTACCATTGTCAAAATCTGGAGTAAGTTCCCCATCTTTTTTACAGGAAAATAATTGAATAAAAAAAAAGATTGCGGAAAGTAAAATAGCTTTCCGCATTATAAAGGAGATTGTACTAATATTCATTTTAATCTTGTAATACTGCTGTTGCTTGTAATATTTCATCATAAAAGTTAGAATAAGCTTCAATATAATTTTCAGTACCTTGAAAATCTAATTTAGGTTTATCAACACTTTGAAAGAAAGCTTCTAATTCTGGATTAATTTTTTCACTGGCTTTAATAACAGCATCTGATGCATTAATTGCAGCTTTATTTAATCCAATAAAAGAAGTATCAGCATAATCTTTTATTGCTTCTTCAGAAATATTATCCATCATCGCTTTTTGAGCAAAGTTTTTATCTAACGAGGTTTTAAAATCATTATTGTATAATGAAAAAATAACTTTAGCGTTTGCAAATATTGGTTCTTTTTTGTAGGAAGTTTTGATGTATAAAGGCACTAAACTGGTCATCCAACCGTGACAATGAATAATGTCAGGAACCCATCCTAATTTTTTTACAGTTTCTAAAACTCCTCTTGTAAAAAATATTGCTCTTTCATCGTTGTCTTTAAAAAACTTTCCAGTTTCAGTATCATGAAAGGCTGCTTTTCGTTGAAAAAAATCTTCACTGTCAATAAAATAAACCTGCATTCGTGCAGCTTGGATAGAACCCACTTTTATGATTAAAGGATGATCATTGTCGTTGATAATTAAATTCATCCCCGACAATCGGATTACCTCATGTAGTTGGTTTCTTCGTTCGTTGATGCATCCAAACTTTGGCATAAAAGTTCTAATCTCTTTTCCTCCTTCTTGGATGCCTTGAGGCAAATGTCGCCCAAAATTGGCTAATTCAGTTTGTTCTAGGTATGGTGCAATCTCTTGTGAAATAAATAAAATCTTCTTCTTTTTCATAATCCTACCATTAATTTTGTACAAAGATACTACTTTTTATACCGTTAATCAAGTTTTATGTATATGATTATCAATATCAAGTCTAGTATATCAGTAAATAAATTATTTATTTTGCACAAAAAAATGAACACCTGTAAACGAAATGCAAGTATTTAAAACAGTAAAAGAAATACAAATTTACTTCATAAACTCAAAACCAAAAAGTATTGGTTTTGTTCCCACAATGGGAGCTTTGCATGTTGGGCACATCTCTTTAATTAATGTATCTAAAAAGCAAAATAATATAACTGTTTGCAGCATTTTCGTTAATCCAAAACAATTTAATAATCCAGAAGATTTAATAAAATATCCTAGAAATATTGATGCAGATTTAGAAAAATTAGCCAACGCAAATTGTGATGTTGTATTTGTGCCAAGTGTTGAAGAAATGTATCCTAATAAAATAGAAAAGGAGTATAATTTTGGAATTCTTTCAACGGTAATGGAAGGTGAACATCGACCTGGACATTTTAATGGTGTTGCAATTGTGATTGAACGTTTATTTGATATTATAAAACCGAATAAAGCCTATTTTGGTGAAAAAGATTTTCAACAATTATCAGTAATTAAGGAGTTAGTTAAACAATTAAAATTGCCTATAAAAATTATCGGATGCCCTATTATTAGGGAAGATAACGGATTAGCAATGAGTTCAAGAAATGAAAGACTTACTAAAATTGAGCACAATGCTGCAAGTGAAATTAATAAGGCGTTAAAATATGTAAGTCAAAATAAAAATAACTATTCTGTGTTAGAGTTAAAAAAATACTTTAACAATTACCTATCCAAAAATAAATTACTTACCACAGAGTATTTTGAGATTGCTGATGGAAACTCATTAACCCCTATTAATCATTGGAATGAGACTGAATACCTCATTGCTTTTACAGCAGTTATGGTAGGAGGTGTAAGACTAATCGATAATATGACAATAATTAATTAACTTTGTTGCCAAATTATGCAAGTACAAGTAGTAAAATCTAAAATACATCGGGTAAAAGTTACCGAGGCCGACTTAAATTATATTGGTAGCATTACCATTGATGAAAATTTAATGGAAGCTGCTAATATCATTGAAGGAGAAAAAGTTCAGATTGTAAATGTGAACAACGGAGAAAGACTAGAAACATACGTAATTAATGGTACAAGAGGTTCTGGCGAAGTATGTTTAAATGGACCTGCTGCAAGAAGAGTCTCCGTTAATGATATCATCATTATCATTTCTTATGGTATTATGGATTTTGAAGAAGCGAAGTCCTTTAAACCTTCTCTTATTTTTCCTAACGAAAAAACCAATCAACTAAAATAACCTGAATTGAAAAAGGTCTCTATAGCCCTTCTTAAAATTTTTATTCCCTTAGGATTAGGTGTCTTTTTAATTTGGTTAGCTTACCATCAATTAAAACCCGAAGAAATAGAACGAGCAAAAAATGCGATGTTTGAAATGAATAAATTTTATTTATTTCTCTCCATATTTTTTGGAATTATTAGCCATGCAAGTAGGGCTTGGAGATGGAAATATCCTATAGAAGCGTTAGGTTATTCTCCAAAATTTTGGAACAGTTTTTTTACGGTAATGATTGGCTATTTCTCCAACCTTGGAATACCAAGAAGTGGAGAAGTATTGCGATGTGGATTAATGGCAAAATACGAAAACATGCCATTTAATAAATTAGTAGGAACTGTAATTGCTGAAAGAGTTACCGACTTTATCATATTATTTATTTCTATTTTTATTGCATTGTTTTTACAAGCGGGTATTATCTTAGATTTTCTTGCCAAAGGAGAAGATAAATTTTCCTCATCTAAAATTCTTCTTCTTCTTATTGTCGTGGTAGGATTTATCGTTGGACTAATTATAATTAAAAAATCGAATCATTTAGTTGCACAAAAAATAAGAGTGTTTTTAAGTGGAATATTAGAAGGTATTAAAATCCTATTCACGATGAAGCAAAAATGGCTGTATTTAGGACACACCTTATTTATTTGGATGATGTATTTTGCAATGTTTCGTATTACCTTTTACGCTTTACCAGAGTTAAACGCTGTTCCGCTATCTGGAATTTTTACTGCTTTTGTTGTTGGAGGATTAAGCATAACAGTAACCAATGGAGGAATTGGTGCATATCCTTTAGGAATAAGTGCGGTATTAGCTTTATATGGATTAGCTGATGTTGGATATGGC
>MNXO01000167.1 GCA_001872995.1 Bacteroidetes bacterium CG2_30_32_10
TTGTATTTTGGAGCTTAATGCCAACGATGGCACAAACAGATTATGGCACTGACGTAATTTTTAAAACACATCCACCGAAAACCAACGCAAACCAAGCTTAACTGTTGCAGACAATGGTTGGCTTTATGCTGGTTTTCCTATAGCTGAAGGTTATGTTGTTTATAAATCCACTAATAGTGGGCAAACCTGGGCTGATTTTCATAGTTATACACAAGCTGGTGCTACTTATGATGTTACAAAAGTATTAGTTTGTGGTGCATCACCATATAAAGTATTTATTGCTAATTTACGCCATACTGCTTTAAATGCTTACACATTATATATTAGTACGTATGATGGTACAACAGGCGCCTATTTAGGAGAAGTTTTAACTTTACCTTTCACTACCGATATTTATGATTTTGATATTGCTTCCGATTATTTATTCCCTGCTTATGGTGCTTCACCCTATAGTGTTGGAGTATTATACTCCGTACACTCTGGAACAGACTCTATTACATTTGTCGTTTCTACCAATGGTGGAGTAAATTTTGGTAATAAAAGATCTGTTTCTACAACAAGTTCATGGTTTGGACAGGTATCATTGGCTTATGGACGTTCTTTAAGTAATTCAAACGGAAGATACTGTGCTGCTTGGTTGCAAAGGACTGGTTATACTAATAGAACTGGCCGAATTCAATTTGCAAGAAATACTTCTTATGTTTATAGTGGGTTCTCCACTCCTGTTTATGTAGATTGGGAATCTAGTGTTACAGGTAGATGTTATAATCCAAAAATTGCATGCCAGTTTAATAATATCAATAATGATAGTTCTAATACTACAAGCGTAATTATGTTCGAAAGAGCAGGATGGTGGAGCGGCACCGACAATGATGTAATTGGCTATTACAACAACAGAACTTTTTTGGGTAACAATTGGAAACGCTTTGATATCAGTAATAACGGTACTACTAATTCTAAACAACCCGATATAAACTATGATAATAATGGAAACAACTTTTTAGTTACTTATTGGGATTCTACTCACACGTATTTACCTTATGTTATACATGGTTTTAATATGGGCACAACTACAAGTGCATGTCCATTAATAACATCACATTACAATGATAATACAACGATGGGTAGTTTATTGCAACCTTATCCTGTTGTGGAAATAAACCATACAGTGCACCAGGTGGCTCATTTATGGTCACGCGAAGGAACTGGTAGTAATGGAGTTGTGATGTTCGATGCTGAATACAGCACTGTTGGTATAAATGAATTAATTACATACAACAACAATAAAATCAATAATATCTATCCTAATCCTGCTTATGGAGCAGTAAATATTGAAGTTGAACTTAACAAATCTGCAATGGTGCAAATAAATGCTTACGATATCGCTGGCAAAAAAGTTAGTGATTTGTACAATGCACAAACACCAGAAGGTAAAAATACAGTTACTTTTGATGTAAGCAATTTGGAAAATGGAAATTATGTTATTGAAATGATAACACCAACTTCCAGAACAACTAAAAAAATGATGGTAGCCCATTAATAATAAGTAGATTCTTTTCATTAAAAAACCATCACAATTTTGTGGTGGTTTTTTTATGAAATACAAATTAATATCCATTTTAATAATAATAATTTTTCTTATAATTTTACAATGAACATAAAAAATTAATAAATAATTAGATTATTTTGATTATTTTTGGTATTGATTATTTTTTTATTCTTTTATAGAGAACAAATAAGTTGCTAATTCAATAAATTATAAAGTTATGATTGTAGAGAAATTGCGTGCTTGCGAAATTGAATATCTTGAAGATATTCAATGTGTAATTCAACATTGGACTTCCTATACGGGTTCTATTTATTTTAGGGAAGGTATCAACAAAACAGTAGAGATTTTTAAAAATAAGAAAAGAGTTACTAAAATAATTAGTGATACATTGGTATTGGGCGTTGTAAAAAAAGAAGATACGGACTGGGTGGCTCAAGTAATTAATCCTATCTTAATAAAATTGGGTTTAAGAAAAATTGGGTTTATTATTCCCAAAAGCACTGTGGGGCAAATGGCGGTAGATAATTATAAAAATGAATCTAAAGGCGCACTTGCTGTTCAATATTTTGATAACATGCAAGATGCCCTTAAATGGATGCAAGAATAATAAGAATTGATCCCCCCTAAAAAAGTAATAACAACTTATATTTCAATTCTGTAATACTACAACTATACGCTTTTAGTAAAAATTAAAAATATTACGATGAAAGAAAAATCTTGTCCTGCTGAATTGATAAAAGCTGCATCCTATATTTCAAAAAATCAATTTGATGAAGCGCAAAAAATATTAAAAGCATTTGAGCCTCAAAGTGTTATTTCAGATATTTGCAAGCGAGTATTGTTGCATCCAAATGAATATACCGACAATTTATTTATTGAACATCTTTTTGACGAAACCAAGCAAATCAATTATTTTGATATTGTGCTTCGATCGGTTCCTTGTGTTACGGATACTACAAAGATTACCCTTCAAATTATGACCGATTTTTATGCAAAAGCACAACATTCTTTTACGCATATTAACATTGGTATTGGTAAAGGATATTTTGAAAAACAAATGCTTACCGAACTTGCTAAAAACGAAAACAGCAGAAATCTTAAAAAAATTAAAATAATAGGTTTAGATATTGACTCCTCTTCTCTTTTGGCATCAGAACAAAATGTAAAAGAAGCTGCTTCTTTGTTTTCCAAAGAAACAGTCATAGAATTTATCCCTATTTGCCAATTTGCAGAAAAAATACCTGAAAGTTATTGGTTAGCTATAACCAAAGAACCAAAAGATTTATTAGGTATCACCTCTGCTTTTACGATTCATCATTTACAAAAAAATGAAGACCGCGTCAATATTTTAAGCAACTTAGCAAAATGTAACCCTCAGTTATTTACACTCATAGAGCCAGATTCTGACCATTTCACCCCTTATATCCCCGATAGATTGGTAAACTGTTGGAATTTATTTGGAACCATTTTTGAAATGGCAGACATTATGAAGCTTTCTGAAGAGGAAGAAAAAGCCATTAAATATATTTTCTTTGGCAGAGAAATCGAAAATATACTTATCAATGATGAAGAACTTAGATACGAAAAACACGATGTTTCAAAACATTGAAATACCCGTTTAATAGAAGCGGGGTTTAAACCAGTTGATATATCGCCTTATATACCAAACCACCCCTTGCTTAATTTTGTATATGATTTGGATGGAGTGCTAACAGCTGCATACCATAAAAAACCGCTGGTTTCTATTTTAGCAGTATCAATATAAATTTATTTTTTAACTCACAAAAATGAATACTAAAAACTTCCCTTTTCAAACCATTGATTGGACATTGATTCCCAAAACAGAGTATAAAGGAGAAAAAGGATTTGCCTATTGGCAAACAATTCAGCTGGAGGGATTAAGAATTAGAATTGTTGAATATTCTGAAGGTTACATTGCAGACCATTGGTGTAAGAAAGGTCATATTGTACATTGCCTGCAGGGAGAAGTCCTTAGTGAACTCCAAAACGGAGAATCCCATCTTTTAAAAGAAGGAATGACATATATAGTTTCCGATGACTTAAGTTCCCACCGTTCAACTACCAAAAAAAGAGTAAAATTATTGATTATTGATGGCGATTTTCTGAAAACAAACAATTAGCACTTCATTAAATAACTTTATTAAATAAATAATTAAAATCATTGTTGTCCGATAAAAAAAATGTTACGTACCTACGGCACGTAAAATATTTCGGTGATGCTTATTCTACCGACCTTTTGTCCCTATGGGGACAAGATATTGGTAGAATTTATTATCAACAAAAAACTAAAGCCCCATAGGTGGCTTAAGTTTATAAAAACATTGATATGATTACGATTTAAAAATTTTTACTTATTTTTATCGGACAACAATAATCTTAAATAATATTTTTTGATTTCGAGCTCTCATCAACCGTAAACCCCCATTCTTTAAGAGGGTTTAAATTGTTTCGGTTTATTTCTATAAGCTTATCGCGACTTTCTTTAACAATTTCGGTGAGGGGTTTAAGTAATAAGTCCCTTTCTTTATAAGCGGCTTCCATTTTAGCTTTAAGTTCTTCTGCTTCTACGTGTTTTTGCAAGCATTGGTTTATTTTACTTCCTTCAATAGACCAAGAATGTTCTTTTAAGGTATGGAGCGGTGAATTTTCACCCTCTTCTTGGTGCTTTTGTAATATTAATTTTGCCAGTTTTAATATTTCAACGGGATTTAAAGATAATAATACGCTCATAACAATAGGTTATTGATTGAATTACAAATTTATAAAAAATAACATGATTTATTATGGTGATTGGTTTAATGAATGGTTAATTTTCTTTTTTTGTTTCTATAGGTTCCACATGAATATGTACTTCTATATGTTTGATTTTAGCCTCAATGTCATTCTCAATCTTATCGCAAATTTGATGCGCCTCTTCAACAGTAAATTGGCTTGGTAGTTCCAGATGTAAATCTACATACTTATAAAAACCAGCTTTGCGGGTTCTCAATTGATGGTAATTAAATTTTCCGTTGGTAAATTTATGAATAGAAGCTTCAATAATTACTATGTCTTGGTCTGGTAGTTTTACATCCAACAAAGGGCTGTATGCTTTTTTCAATAAAAAGAAAGATTCTCGCAATATAAAAATAGCTACTAAAATAGCCACAATAGGGTCGAGAATATGCCAGTCGGTAATCCATATCAATAATAAGCCAACGCCAACGCCTAAAGAAGTATATACATCGGCTTTTAAGTGAAGTGAATCGGCTTCAAGGGCAATAGAATCGGTTGATTTTGCTACTTTATAGAGTTGTTTAGAAACAATATAGTTCACTATTGCCGAAAAGAACATGACCATAGAACCTATTCCAATAGATTCAACTGGGTTTGCACCAGTTAGTTTCTTTACAGCTTCATACACAATCCAAATAGCGGCAACAAAAATTAATATGGCTTCAATAACCCCCGAAATGTTCTCGTATTTGCCATGTCCATAGGGGTGTTGTTTGTCGGGTGGGGTGTCTGATATTTTTACGGATAAAAAAGCAATGATGGCAGCCAATAAATCCATAGAGGAGTGAATTGCTTCTGAGATAATACTCACCGAACCAGTAATTACACCTACGATTACCTTGCAAATAATTAAAAGGGTATTCGAAAAAATTGATAATCTGGCTACCTTGGTTTTTTTATTCATAAAAATAAATAGAAAGCAAAATTACTTAAAAAGAGATTCATAATTTAATATTTTGAAATTTATTGTTTTAAATATCTATATGGTACCTTTAAAAGTGTAATGCCAACTTGCAAATAAGTAGGTGATTTATTTCATTATTCGTTGCTAAAAACTATACCAAAATTAAATTTATAGTTTACCTGAAAACAGGAAATGATTGGTACAAAATGCTGTTAGCGATTTTCGGGGATGCGGCGGAGGGTGACGGCGACTCATGGGAGTGCCTCGAAATTGATTCGAAATGGAGCAGAATGGCATGGGCGTTGAACTGAATTGCAGCGGCGTGTATTGGCGACGAGGCGGAGTGCAACCGCATGGCAGCGGAGTATTTCGTTGATGGGACGGACTGAGGTGGAATAGTGTCTCATTGCATCGTTTATGCGGCGGAGGAAGGCGGAACGAAGGCTCGTTGATTTGGGGAAGAGGGGGAAGATGATGAGATTATTTGAAAATTTGAAAATGTGGGAATTTGATGATGAGATAATTTGAAAATGTTGTAACACAAAGTTGCACAAAGGTTTATACCAAGTAACACAAAGAAAAATATATTAATTTGATGATTTTAAATTTTCTTTTTATTCGCGAATTTATTTTTTTATTAAAGTGCTTATGAATGCTTCGCATTTGTCATTGCCACAAAAAGAAAGGAAAAAGTCTATCTGCATCAATAAGCAGCCCACAGGCAAAGGGGCTTGGTGATGCAATCCTGCCCACGCTACTAAAATTGGGGGGGTAATTGCAGAATAAAAAAAGTTGCATAATAAATCAAGAAGTCAATCTATTATGCAACTAGGTTAATGAAAAAATAAATAATGTAGCAGATTATTAATTAATGACAGGTACTACTTACTAGCATCTTTTTTATTGCTGTCCTTTTTTGAATTATCTTTCTTGGTATTTTCTTGTTTTTTGTTATTATTTACCGGCATCATTTGAAAATTTACAACTTTCTTTTTCCCAATTCCCTGTGTTTTCTTTTGCATACCAGTGTATGTTGCGTCAAGGTTTTTAACGTTGGAAGGAATAGTAATGGTATAGCTTCCATCTGGGCCAGAAACTGCAGTAATAGCAGTATTACTTTTTGCAGTGATAACAGCACCAACAATAGGAGTTTTATCCTTCATATTAGTTACTTTACCTGTAATGGTAGTTTGGGCGTTGGCGAATTGCATACCGAATAATGCAACAAAGCAAATCAATAATAACTTTTTCATAAAATTTAAATTTAAGGTTAATAAAATATTGAATTTTTAATTTTTTAAAATTTTTGCTTAATCATGCAAAGTTAATTTTTTTAAAGCAAATTATTCTTTTTTTCTGTCTTTTTTCTTTGTTAAAATAAAATAACAATAAGGTGTTAACAAAATTTATGCCAAAAAACCTTTAATATTTGAAAACAATTCAGTATAAAGGCTAGCATGTAAAAAGCAAAAGACGATTCAGATTACAAATAGGTTGACGCTTTGCTGCTTATTCGCTTTTAATCATTTATTATTCAATAATATG
This sequence comes from Bacteroidetes bacterium CG2_30_32_10, assembly GCA_001872995.1. Taxonomy (GTDB): domain Bacteria; phylum Bacteroidota; class Bacteroidia; order Bacteroidales; family CG2-30-32-10; genus CG2-30-32-10. The sequence goes on from MNXO01000167.1 coordinate 6,795, forward strand.
CCACAAAGGCACCAAAACTCTAAATTTCTTCCAAAAAACAACTCAAAACTATTATAATTCAATACTTTAATTAATAAGTAAACAATACTTTGGTTATTTAAATAATTCGAAAACCCATTGTAATTTCAACTATAAGTTAATCAGGTTTTCATCAATCAACCCTTTAATTTATTTTGATGAAGGCTAAGGAGCATAAGAAAAATAATTTTGCCATTGGCATCAATTAATAAAAATGTAGGTATAGATTTCTCCTGATAAACTTTAGCAATAGTAATTTGAAAATGGTAAACAAGTGGACGAGTAATTGCAAATTGTTCATTGCACATTGTTCATTGCAAAGCTATTCCACAAAGTGACACAAAGTTTTACACAAAGTATCTCAAAGTTTTTCTATCAAGCATTTTTAGCCGTATTAACGGCGGTCTATTTTTAGAAAACCAATTATATCAGAATTATAAAGCCGCATAGCGGCGAGCTGAATTAGGAATATTTTGATAACGAGTAAACAGGTAAACAAGTGGACGAGTAATTGCAAATTGTTCATTGTACATTGTTCATTGCAAAGCTATTCCACAAAGTGACACAAAGTTTTACACAAAGTATCTCAAAGTTTTTCTATCAAGCATTTTTAGCCGTATTAACGGCGGTCTATTTTTAGAAAACCAATTATATCAGAATTATAAAGCCGCATAGCGGCGAGCTGAATTAGGAATATTTTGATAACGAGTAAACAGGTAAACAAGTGGACGAGTAATTGCAAATTGTTCATTGTACATTGTTCATTGCAAAGCTATTCCACAAAGTGACACAAAGTTTTACACAAAGT
>MNXO01000124.1 GCA_001872995.1 Bacteroidetes bacterium CG2_30_32_10
TCTTTCTTTTCCATATCTTATTCTTTATATACAGCATTTCTGTTACTAAAGGGTTTTCACAAAACAATGAAATCTCCTTCCTGTCAAGCTATAAACAAAAAGAAATACTCACTTATGCAGAAATAGATTCCGTTTTAAATACTTTTCAAAAAATATCCTATCAGCAATTAGATAAAGAATATCTGAAAACTACGTGTTACATTGGCAGACCTGATGAATACAAGGTCTCTAATAAATCATTTTATAAATTAATTGGTAAAGATGTTTTCAAAAACCTGGTAGGAAAATTTACGGTGAATGAATTTCTACCTAAAGACAAGCACTGGAAAGAAAACTACAATATTGCCGATAGTAATTATATTCAGTATTTTCTTATTGATGCAGAAGTATTGCATCGATTTTTAGACTTAATTTTATGGTTAAATAAATCAAACTACAATGTTAAAGCGATAAAAATTATGGATGGATATAGATATCCTGCATTTAATAGCGAAACAGGAGGTGCAAGTTATAGCCAACACTTATATGGCAAAGCAATTGATATTGAGATAGGAGACATCAATAACGACGGCATTGTTGATGAAAAAAATGATAAAAACATCATTATTGACTTATTGGACAAAAAAATCATAAAGAAAGCTGGAGGAATAGGACTATACTCAGGCACACAAATTGTTCATTTTGATACGCGCGGTAAATACGCTAGATGGGATGAACAGTAAAAAAAATAATCTATAAATAGCGAAAAAGAAGTATTAGTTTTTTTATTCTCCTTGTTTAAAAAACTGATTGGTAAAAAAAACTTGGTTTTTGTTTGTAGAATCACTAAAAATAAAGTAAGCTTCCATATCTGAATGAGTTCTTAGAAATTCTTTTGATTTATCCACACCCATAATCATAAAAGCAGTGGCATAAGCATCGGCAGTGGTGCAATCATTGGCAATAACACTTACGCTTAACAAAGAATGTTGAACAGGCGACCCAGTTTTAGGGTCAATTTCGTGCGAATATTTAATGCCATCTTTTATAAAAAATTTTCTATAGTTGCCCGAAGTGGAAATAGATTTGTTGTTTAGGCTCACTTTTTCTTGCACTACTTGTTCACTATTTTCGCTTTCTGCTGGTTTTTCGATGCCTACCACCCATTTTTCTTTATTGACTTTGTTTCCATTAACTCTAACCTCCCCTCCTATTTCAACAATAAAATCAATACAACTGTGCTTAAGCAAATATTCAGCCACTAAATCTACAGTGTATCCTTGTGCAATGGCATTAAAATCAATGGTTGTTTCAGGATATTTCTTTATAATCTTATTATTAACCAATGATAAGTTTTGATAACCAACATAAATTAATAAACTATCAATTTTCTCTTTATTAATATCCTGTTTTTTCTTAAAATGAAAACCCCAGGCTTTCACTAATTTGCCGACAGTTATATCAAAACAACCATTGGTAGCTTTAGAAACCTCCAAAGACTTATTAAATAATTGAATGAAATCATTATTTAAAACCACATTTTGATTACTATTCACTTTAGAAATAATAGAATTGGTATCGTAAGTAGATGCAGTATGATTTATATCTGCTAAAATAGAATCAATTCCTTGTTTTAACTTAATGCTATCGACTGAAGCATAAAATTTTATAGAAAAAGTACTTCCTTGGGTAAATCCTTTATAAACTATAAGTTTTTTTTCTTTAGCATTGCAAGCAAATAAGAATAATAATAATCCAAATATAATGATTTTAGTGCGTTTTAAATTTTTCATTAAGTATTAGATTTAGTATGATAGAATAGTTTTATTAACTGATGTTACGCATGCTTTAATATGAATATTATTAGGCACGACATTTATGTCGTGTTCAAAATACAACAAAAAGAAAACGGGCTTTAGCCCAAACCAAAAATTAATGTTTACCAATATTAAATCCATAGCGTTCAATAAATTTATCATATTCCTGTTGAAATGTAATCTTTTTATGATGCTTTCCTTGATTAGCAATGTAATGTCTGACCGCCTCTATTTTGTCGTCTTCAATTCCTATAGCCAAATATTCATCCTGCCATTCAAATTTTGTATTAATTAATTTATTCTGATTTATCCAATGTGACGATTCGCCTTTTAATAATTGTGTTATTTTCGATATGCTTATATCATCATTTAATGAAATAAGACAATGCACAAGGTCTGAATATCCATTTACAAAATCAATAAATATATTTTTTTTTCGTGCATTTTCAAGAATATGATTAAATACATTAAACCTAATATCTGTAGATAATAAAGATTCTCTGTTCTTAGTTGACCATACGTAGTGCACGTAAACTTTTATGAATGACATTTTATTTTATATGTTTGGGCTAAAGCCCGATTTCATATTCTTTCTTTTCAACGCCATAAATGGCGTTGCTAATTATTTTGCGTAACATCAGTTATTAATCTATTTCAATATTTTGTTTTTCTAATTTAAATATTATTTTTTTATCGAATTGAGCTCTTAAAAGGTAAATAATTAAATAATATAACACAAGAAAGGCAATAACAGAGATTCCCATCATTGGTTCGCTCATTTTATCATAATAACCAAATATTAAGATTGAAATCATAATAACAAAAGGAATAACATAAGCAAATAGAATAGCATAAGTTCCTATTTTCTCCTCCATCATTACATTTACCTTATCGCCAATTTTAAAAATTTGATGGTCTGATTTGACAGATATTATTTTCTCTTTCATTTCAGAAATAGAACATACTTTTTTTGATTTGCAGGCAGAACAGGCCGATTCGGAAACAATCATCACTTCAACAATGTCTTCGTTGATTTTTTGCACAATACCACTATGAGAAATAAAACTATTATTCATATTTAATAAAAATTATAAATGTATTTCCTTATTTTAAAAGATTCTAAATATTATTGGGTTGCTTAAGGAAACCACAAAAGTATTAATTTATTTACTTTACAGTTAATAAATGTTTATAAAAAAACTAATTTATGATTATATTTTTTTTACTTTTGCCGCAAAATGCAAAATAAGATTCTAACTAAATTTCTAAAACAATGATAGATATTTCAACAAAATATATGGGTTTACAACTCAAAAACCCAATTATTGTTGGTAGTTCAGGATTGACCAAATCAATTGAAAAAATTAAAGAATTTGAATCAAAAGGAGCTGCTGCAATCGTTTTAAAATCGCTCTTTGAAGAGCAAATATTGCACGATTCTAACCATTTGATTGATAGTTCAGAGATTTATCAAGATTATCCTGAAGCTACAGATTATATTCAAAATATGGTTAAAAGCAATTCTGTTGAAGAGTATCTTAAATTGATTAAAGAAGCAAAAAAAGAAGTCAAAATCCCCATTATTGCCAGCATAAATTGTATTACACCTAACGAATGGCTTACCATCGCTAAAGATATTGAAAAAGCAGGTGCGGATGGTTTAGAAATTAATATATTTTTCTTACCTCACGATTTTAAAACTTCGAGTGCCAACTACGAAAAATTATATTTTGATATTATCGAAAAGGTGAAAGCACAGGTTAAAATTCCCATTGCTTTAAAAATAGGATATTATTTTAGTGGTTTAGTGAACACTATACAAAAATTATCTTGGACTGGCATTAGTTCGTTGGTGTTATTTAATCGTTTTTTCACTGCCGATATCAACTTGAATACAATGAAATTGCAAACAAGTAATATTTTAAGTTCTCCTAGCAAATTGGCAATACCACTTCGTTGGATTGCAATTCTTTCTGGAGATATAAAATGTGATATTTCTGCAACTACAGGAATTCATGATGCCGATGGGGTAATAAAACAATTGTTGGCTGGAGCAACTACCACTCAACTTTGTTCACCCATCTATCAAAATGGAGCTGACCAAATTCGCATTATTATAGAAGGATTAACCCAATGGATGGGAAAAAATAATTTTAAAACCATTGCCGATTTTAGGGGTAAATTTAGCATTAAGAAAAATGAGAACCCGAGCTTGTTCTTTAGAGGACAGTATATGAAAAGTTTATTTGAAAAAGAATAATTATATAAAAAACGATACACGTGAATACAACTATTTTATATGCAGTAATTACTTTAAGTTCCATAGGTATTTTATCGGCAATAATTCTTTTTTTTATTGCTCAAAAGTTTAAAGTAATTGAAGACCCAAGAATTGATGCAGTAGCCGAAGTTTTACCTGGCGCTAATTGTGGGGGATGTGGTTTTGCAGGTTGTAGAAACTTTGCAGAAAACATTGTTAAAAATGAATCCTTAGAAAATATGTTTTGCCCCGTTGGTGGCAATGACGTATCCAAGCTCATTGCTCCTATCATAGGGCAAGTTGCGGAAGAAAAAGAACCAATGATTGCAGTAATTAGATGCAATGGTTCTTTTGCCAATGCCCCTGCAAAAACTCAATACGATGGAGTAAAATCTTGTTTTTTTATTCATAACTTATATCCAGGCGATAATTCTTGCCCTTATAGTTGTCTTGGAGCAGGCGATTGCGTGGTGTCATGTAAGTTTGATGCCATTTATATTGACGAAAAAACAGGTCTTCCTGTTGTTGATGAAGAAAAATGCGTTGCCTGTGGAGCATGCGTAAAAGCTTGTCCTCGTAAAGTGATAGAATTACGCAAAAAAGGCAAGAAAAGCAGAAGAATTTTTGTTAGCTGTGTAAATAAAGAAAAAGGTGCTGTTTCTCGAAAAAATTGTAATGTTTCTTGCATTGGTTGCGGTAAATGCGTAAAAGAATGTAAATTTGAAGCCATTACTATAGAAAACAACCTAGCCTACATTGATTTTGAAAAATGTACTTTATGTAGAAAATGTGTGGCTGTTTGCCCACAAGCCTCTATTCTCGAATTGAATTTTCCCGAAAGAAAAACAAAAGAAACTTCCACAGAAGTGGTTGAAGAACAAAAATAAAAAATAAATAATTCAATAAATAAGCAATTATAGGAGGATACTTTTTGAAAACTTTTAAACTTGGCGGAGTACACCCCAAAGGAAACAAGTTATCCAGCGATAAAGCAATTAAAGCAATAGGTTTGCCCAAAACGGCTACCATTTCATTAATTCAAAGTTTAGGTGCTCCACCTGAACCTGTTGTTGCTAAAGGTGATAAGGTAAAAGTAGGACAACTTATTGCCAAAGGGAATGCTTTTATATCATCAAACATACATGCTTCCGTTTCCGGAACGGTTTCAAAAATTGAAGATACTTTAGAAGCAAGCGGATACAGAAAAAAATGTATCGTTATTGATGTTGAAGGCGATGAATGGCTCGAAACAATTGATAAAAAACCTAATATCAAATTAGAAATCCAATTAAAAAAGGAAGAAATCATTGCTAAAATCAAAGAAGCTGGAATTGTTGGTTTAGGTGGTGCTACATTCCCAACGCAAGTTAAATTAATGATTCCCGAAGGCAAAAAAGCCGAATGTCTTATCATTAATGGTGTAGAATGCGAACCATATCTTACCTCCGACCACCGCATTATGCTCGAAAGAGGCGAAGAACTAATAGTGGGTGTTAGAATATTGATGAAAGCCATTGGTGTTGATAAAGCATTTATTGGAATTGAAAATAACAAAGCAGATGCCATTAAATACCTTTCTAAATTAGCTAAAAATAATTTAGGAATAACTGTTGTTCCACTTAAAGTTAAATATCCACAAGGTGGCGAAAAACAACTCATTAAAGCTATTACAAATCGTGAAGTTCCTTCTGGGAAATTGCCTATTGAAGTAGGTTGTGTCGTGCAAAATGTAGGTACAGCTATAGCAGTTTACGAAGCTGTTCAAAAAAACAAACCTCTTTTTGAAAGAGTGGTTACTGTTACAGGTAAATCAGTTAAAAACCCTTGCAATCTTTTGGCTCGAATAGGCACACCAATTTCTATGCTTATTGAAGAAGCCGGCGGTATCCCAGAAGATACACAAAAAGTGATCAATGGTGGACCTATGATGGGCAAATCTATTAATTCTATTGACATTTATGTTGTTAAAGGAATGTCTGGTCTGTTGATGATGCCAGAAAAAGAAAGTAAGAGAGTTACACCATCTAATTGCATCAGGTGTGCTCAATGTACTTTTATATGCCCAATGGGTTTAAATCCATATCTTATTTCTCAAATGACAGAAACACAAAATGAAGCAATGGCAGAAAAAGAAAGAGTAATGGATTGCATGGAATGCGGGTCTTGTTCCTATACCTGCCCAGCAGCAAGACCATTATTAGACAATATTAGAGTTGCAAAAAATAAAGTTGGACAAATAATCAGAACAAGAGCAAAATAAAAAATATGGCAAATTTATTAACAATTTCAGGTTCTCCTCACATTCAAAGTGATAATACTACTAAAAAAATTATGTGGGGAGTAGTTACTGCATTAGTTCCTACCATGTTGGTATCTTTTTGGTATTTTGGATTGAGTGCAATTATTCTAACCCTTACCTCTGTAGCTGCTTGTGTATTATTTGAATATTTAGTTACCAAATATTTATTAAAACAAGCTTCTACCATTACCGATGGTTCTGCTGTGATTACAGGTATTTTACTTGCATTAAATGTTCCAAGTAACTTACCAGTATGGATGCTTATTATTGGAGCTTTGGTTGCTATAGGCGTTGCAAAAATGACTTATGGTGGTCTCGGGAAAAATCCTTTTAATCCGGCTTTGGTTGGGCGTGTATTTATGCTCATCTCTTTCCCCGTAAATATGACTTCCTGGCCCCTACCAATGGTAAATAGAACAGTATTGGCGGATGCTATCACAGGACCTACCTCTTTAGGAATTATTAAAGAAGGAATTGCCAAAGGAGACACCGTTGATAAATTAATGAGCCATGTTCCAAATTATTTGGATATGCTCATTGGCAATATGGGCGGTTCCTTAGGTGAAGTTTCTGCTATTGCAATAATAATTGGTGGTTTATTTATGTTGTTTCGCAAAATTATTACCTGGCATATTCCTTTTACTTTTATATTAACCGTTTTTCTATTTACAGGGATTTTATATTATGCAGATCCTACTAAATACATTGACCCTGTTTTTCATTTATTAGCAGGAGGTTTAATGTTAGGAGCAATATTTATGGCTACTGATATGGTTACTTCGCCAATGTCTAAATCGGGAATGCTTGTATTCGGTTTCGGATGCGGGATACTCACTGTTTTAATAAGAGTTTGGGGAGCATATCCCGAAGGAGTTTCTTTCGCAATATTAATTATGAACGCATTAGTTCCTTTGATTAACAAAGGTTTTAAATCTAAAAAATTTGGGGAGGTTATTAAAAATGGCTAAAAAATTAGAATCTTCACTAAAAAACATGGTGCTTTCGCTGTTATTTATATCAATGGGTATGTCAGCAGCACTTGGATTTGT
>MNXO01000014.1 GCA_001872995.1 Bacteroidetes bacterium CG2_30_32_10
AGCAGAAAAATTTAAAGATGACACCAATTCAATAAACGACAAAATTGGATTAACAAAAACCGAAACTAGTATTGCCTCAAAAATAAATGAACATCAATTAACCGATATTAGAAAGGGAATTGGCATTAATGATAAGTTTCTTTTTATTAAAGAATTGTTTAAGAATAATCCTGAACATTATGAAACCTTTATCAATAAGACAAATTCTCTAGCAACCCCGTCCGAAACAAAAGAATGGATTGCTTCCCAAAAAAACATATTTCAATGGGATGAAAAATCAGAAGCTTATATTGCTCTTAATAAGTTGATAGAAAGAAAGTTTATATAGTATTTTAAGCACTAAATTTTTAAATCCTATTTTGATAATTCCCAAAAAACCATCATCTTTGCAAAAAAAATAACACTATAAATTAATATTTTAAATTACATTTTTATGAAAACTTCAGAAGTTATGACCTCAAAATTAGCTATGGAATTAGAAGATAAGTATGGTGCTCACAATTATCATCCCTTACCTGTGGTGCTTTCAAAAGGCGAAGGCGTTTATGTATGGGATGTTGATGGAAAAAAATATTTTGATTTTCTTTCAGCATACTCCGCAGTAAATCAAGGACATTGTCACCCCGATATTGTCAATGCATTGATAGACCAGTCAAGAAAATTAACATTAACTTCAAGGGCTTTTTACAACGATTGTCTTGGAAGTTATGAAAAATATGTTACCGAATTTTTTGGATTCGATAAAGTGTTACCAATGAACTCTGGTGCAGAAGCCGTTGAAACAGCATTGAAACTCTGTCGTAGATGGGGTTATGATAAAAAAGGAATTCCCGAAAATCAAGCTAAAATTATCGTTTGCGAAGGCAATTTCCACGGCAGAACCATAACAATTGTATCTTTCTCTACAGACCCTGATTCTTATGGTGGTTTTGGTCCGAAAACACCCGGATTTATTACTATTCCATATAATGATACCAATGCTTTAGAAAAAGCATTGGAAGACAGCAATGTTGCTGGATTCCTTGTTGAGCCAATACAAGGCGAAGCTGGTGTTTTTGTTCCTGACGATGGTTATCTGGCTAAAGCATACAAATTATGCAAAGCCAAAAATGTATTATTTATTGCTGACGAAGTACAAACAGGCATAGCTCGTACTGGAAAATTGCTTGCTTGCGACCACGAAAACGTAAAACCAGATATGTTAATTCTGGGAAAAGCACTTTCTGGTGGTACTATTCCAATTTCTGCAGTACTTGCAAATAATGACATTATGCTTTGCATAAAACCTGGCGAACATGGTTCTACATTTGGAGGCAATCCTTTGGCTGCAAAAGTTGCTATTGCAGCTTTAGAAGTAATTAAAAATGAAAAACTTGCCGAAAGAGCCGAAAAAATGGGTCAACTCTTAAGAGAAGAACTATCAAAAATTAAATCAGATATGCTTGTTCTTATTAGAGGAAAAGGTTTGTTAAATGCAATCATTATCAAACCTAAAAATGGCGTTGAAGCTTGGGATGTTTGTTTAAAAATGAAAGAAAATGGTTTATTGGCGAAACCTACACACCAACATATTATCCGTTTTGCACCTCCATTAGTTATAAGTGAAGGACAAATTCGCGAAGCTGCCGAAATTATTAAGAAATCTATATTGTCATTTGAATAATTAGTCATCTGACTTTTTTTATAAAGGGTTAAATTCTTATTAGAGAATTTAACCCTTTATTGTTAATAAATAGTTATAATTTGCATTTATATAAAAAATAGCTTACTTTAGCTAATTGTAAATAACCTATAAAATGCTCAATTATCAAAACAAAACTAAAAAAGAACTGATTGATGAATTGATTGCCCTGAAATCAAAGTATTCAGAAATTAATTCTAATGAGCATTCTATTATTGAACCCGAAAAAAAATTTGAAAATCTTACAGAAACCTTTCCTTTTGCAATTATTATATACTCACCCCAAAACAATTCCATTTTATTTGCAAACAAAGAAGCAGAGAAATTAACGGGTTATTCGCAAGATAAACTATTACTGATGAGCTTTTGGGATATCATTCATCCTGAAAACTTTCAGCATATCAAAGATCGTGGATTATCCAAACTCATCACTGAAGTTACTCCTTCTAGACTCGAATTGCAAATTTTAAAAAACCAAGGAGAAGAGAAATGGGTGAATTTTGCTTTTTCAACAATTGAATATGGCGAAAAATCGGCTATTATGGCTACTGCCTTTGATATTACCGAGAAAAAGGAAGCAGAAATTATAATTCGCAAAAATGAAATCCGTTTCCGAGCACTTTACGAACATGCGCCATTACCTTACCTTTCGTTAAATAAAAAAGGCATCGTTACTAATATTAACAACGCTTTTACTTTAGAGTTGGGCTATAACATTAAAGAAATTGAAAACCATAGAATTGATGAGTTTGTTTCGCAAAACGATAAAAAAAACTCCTCCCCATTTTTAAAACAATTTTAAAAAATGGACAAATATCTAATTTTGAAATAAGTTTAATAACAAAAACCAAAGAACTGATTACCTATTCTATTGTTGGCAATATTCTTTTTGATATGTTGGAGAAATACTCTCGCATTCATTTTGTGCTTTACAACATTACCGAACAAAAAAAGGCTAAAAAAGCACTAATTTTTAGTGAAGAAAAATACAAACAACTTGTTTCTAAACTTCCCGACCTTGTTATTATTCATATTAAAGGGAAAATTGTCTTTGCCAATGACACTACCTCGAATACTATAGGTTTTACGCCACAAGATATTATTGGAACTTCTGTTTTTGATTACCTTGATGAAGAAAATAAAAAAATTGTTATTGAAAATTTGGGAAAAAGAAAAAATATTGGCGAAAATTTTTCAAAATATGAAATATTAATTACAACAAAATATAACACTTATAGAAATGCTGAAATTCGTGCTGCCCTTATCGATTATGAAGGAGAACCTGCAAATTTAATCGTTTTAACGGATATTACAGACCGAAAAAGAATGGAAGAATCTTTGTATGAATCGCAACGTCTTATCTTCACTTTGATGAGCAATCTGCCAGGTATGGCTTATCGTTGTTTGAACGATTCATATTGGACCATGGAATTTATTAGCGATGGTTGCAAAGATTTAATTGAATACGACCCTTTTGACCTCATCAACAATAACAAATTAAGCTTTAGCCAGGTGGTGCATCCAGACGATGTGAACAAAGACAAAAAAACCATTCAGCAAGCCTTACAAAATAAAAAACCTTTTCAAACAATCTACAGAATTATAACTGCTTCAGGAAAAATAAAGTGGGTGCTAGAAAAAGGAGTGGGCGTCTATTCTGATAAAGAATTGCTTTTTATTGAAGGAATTATCACCGATATTACACAACTCAAAGAAATAGAATTTGATTTGAAAAGAAGCAAAGACAATTTTTCGATAATGGCCGAAAACGTTCAAGATGGTTTGACAATAATTTCTGAAAACAAAGTAATTTTCATGAATCGGAGAGCCGAAGAAATTTTCGGACTTTCCACAAAAGAACTTTTACTATTAAATGAAAAAAATAACTTATCAATAGCAGAAAAAAATAGAATTATTAAAATTAAAGAAGACCTAAATTTTGAAGGAAAAGGTCCAGAGTTTTTGGAATATTGGATAACTAGCAACGGCCAACGTAAATATATAAGAAATTGTTATTCTTCCGATAACAATAGCAGCAATAAAACCTTATACTATATTATTACTTCTGATTTAACGGAAAGAAAAATTAAAGAAGACGAACTAAAAAATAGTGAAGAAAAACTACGCTCTTTAATTAACGATGCACCATTGGGAATTATTTACGCCGACTTATCTGGGAATATCGAATATGTTAATCCTACAATGATATCATTGCTTGATTCCCCATCTATTGAAGCCACTCGAGAAATTAATCTACTCACTTTCCCTTTACTTGTTAAATATGGAGTTTCAAAAAAAATATCGGAATGTATAAATACAGGCAAAAGAATTAGTTCTGAAACATATTATCAATCAAAATGGGGAAAAGAAGTGTATATATCCCTAAAACTTACTCCCATCAAAAACTATAAGAATATACAAACAGGCATTATGCTGATTGCCGATGATATTACCGAACAAAAAAATGCAGAAATACTTTTAAAAAGAAGTGAACAGAAAAACAGAGCCATTCTTGATGCTATTCCTGACATTATTTTTAGGTTAAGTAGCGATGGTATTTTTATTGATTATAAAGCCAACGATTCTAGCTCACTCCTTCTTCCGCCCGAAGAATTTATTGGAAAAAGTGTGTTTCATGTTTTACCAAGGCAACTTGCTAAAGCAACCATGCAAAACATTAAAATGTCAATTCAAACAGGAAATGTTCAAAATTATGACTATACTTTAACTGTAAATAACAATTTGTTTTTTTACGATGTCCGAATGATTAAAAGTAGTGAAGAAGAAGTGATGGCAATTATCAGAGATGTTACTGAAAAAAGAATAGCTGAAAAAGAAATAGAACAATTAAACATCGAATTGATTGATAAAAACAAAGAACAAGAACAAATTATTTATGTGGCATCACACGATTTACGTTCGCCTTTAGTAAACATTCAGGGATTTAGTACCGAATTATACAAAACATTTGAAACAGCCAAATCTGTTGTTTATTCCGAAGAAAACACAATTGAAATTCGCAAACGCTTGACCAATATATTTGAAATAGAAATACCAGATTCATTTAATTATATTTTTAGTAGCACCCATAAAATGGATTTGCTTATTGCAGGATTACTTAAAATATCAAGACTTGGAAGAGTGCCTTTGAACAAACAAATTATTGATATGAATCAATTGATGAAACTCGTATTAAACATTTTCGAATTTCAAATAAAAGAAAAAAATATTTCTATTACTGTTAAGGAATTACCCAATTGTTATGGTGATGAAATGATGATTAACCAGATTTTTTCTAATTTGATTGACAATTCTATTAAATATCTTTCACCTATTCGTTCAGGAATAATCAGCATTAGTGGGCGTATTAACAATAATGACTCCATTTATTGCATTGAAGACAATGGAATTGGAATACAAAATAATTATTTTAATAAAATATTTGAGTTATTTCATCGTTTAGACAACAATCAAAAGGGAGAAGGACTCGGACTGGCAATCGCTAAAAAAATAATTGAAAAGCACAATGGTAAAATCTGGTTAGAATCTGAACAAAATATTGGAACAAAATTTTTTATATCTTTACCTAATAATATCAAAGAATAAATTTTATTTTTGAAAATAAATTTGATTTTTAATGCGATTATTTGTATATTGCATCATTATAATAGAACCAATAAACTATGCAATTGACAATTTAACTGACAAAAAAGACTCATTATGGAAAAAGAAGTAATAATTATAATAGCGGATGATGATCAGGGTCATGCGACTTTAATAGAAAAAAATCTTAAAAGAGCAGGTATTATGAACGCTATTGTTCATTTTGAAAATGGCGAAGATGTACTCAATTTTCTTTTTAAAACAGGGGAAGGTGAATTTCGCAAATTAGGCGTGAGTTATTTACTCCTATTAGACATTCGTATGCCGCGAATTGATGGAATGGATGTTTTACGCATTATCAAACAAGACCAAGAATTAGTTAAAATGCCTGTTATTATAATAACTACCACCGATGAGCCAAGAGAAATTGAAATGTGCCACAAGTTAGGATGCAACAGCTATATTACAAAACCTATTGATTATGACAAATTTGTTGAAGTAATTAAGCAATTAGGGCTATATCTAAAAATTATACAATGCCCCAATTTAAACGGAGTGTATAGCAACGATTGATACTTCTTTAAAATAAATATTTTTTTTATCTACATATATTTTATTATTTTTGTTTTTAAATCAAATTAATATTCATTAAAAAATTAAATTAGTATGAAAAAATTAATTTTCTCTTTATTATTTATAAGTGCTTTTGCATTTATTACTGTTGCACAAGAAAAATTAGATGACGGTTCTTACAAACCTACATCAGGCTTCACTACAGAGGTAAATTTTATCCCTGCCAACACTGCTGCTCCTATTTCTATGAACTTCTTAAAAATAAGAATGTTTATGAGCGAAAGTATGGCACTTCGCTTGGGATTCGATTTGGGTATGCACTCAAACAAATCAACTGTAATGAGTACTGTTACCACTGAACCCAATGAAGAAACTAAAAATTCTTATTTTATTTTTGGCTTAAATCCTGGTATTGAAATGCACATGGGCGATATGCCAAAACTTTCTCCTTATGTAGGAGCAGAATTAGGTATCTCTATGAAAAGTTCTAAAACTACAGTTACAAACGCTGGTAATGTCAACAATAGTACACTTGAAACCGAAAATAAATGGGCAGATGGTTCTAATCCTGGATATACTGAATTTTCTTTTAACGTAATTTTAGGTGCCGATTATTATTTTAGCCAACATGTATTTATGGGTGCTGAAATGGGTTTAGGCTTTGCTAATACTTCATTTAAAGAACAAAAAGAAACTGCAACTTCTGGTGGTATTTCATTAACAGTTACAACACCTAAAAGCAGCTCAATGAATTTAGGAATTAACTACACTCCTGCCATTCGTTTAGGTTGGGCTTTCTAATTTTTTTTAAACGCAATTACTATAGTTAAACAGCTATGGTAATTGCTTTTTTACTTTAAAACAAACAAAAACAGGAAAACAAAAGCATTTAAATTATTGACTATTCTGTTTTTTTCTATGGCAATTATTTGGTCTTGTAGCAAAAAGGATGATAATAATGCTACTACCAATCCTACTAAGATAAAAACATTTACGTCAGGTCAAGCAAACAACAACTTTGCCAATGGCGCATCTAATCATGTTTTTACAGGAAATGATTGTATAGTTGGAACTTGGATTGTGCCAAAATCTTCGTGGAGCTCATGTTCTCAAGGTTATCATCTTAAATTAGTTTTTAATGATGGGGGCACGGGCGATGCATATCACTTAGATGAATATTTGTGCGTAACCGATCAGCATAAGATGTTTACTTGGACACACACAAGCGATTCCTTGTTTATTGTATATGATGATGAAACAACCAGTGCAAGTCCTTTTGTTTGCTCCGCTTCTCAGATGTTGATATATTGGAATGGGAACAATCCCAAAAATTTAATAAAACAATAATTAGGGTCTGCCGAATTAATATAAAACCTTTGATAATAAAGTAAAAAATGATACTTTCACAGCAAATCAGTGCAAAGGAAAGCGATTAATTTTAGAAAAAACCTTGTACTTAAAAGGTTTTAATAACAAATCTAAAGGTCGGCTAAATTAGCAAATTTTCAAATTCTCTTTCTTTCATCGACCCGTGCGTAAGCCTGAAC
>MNXO01000069.1 GCA_001872995.1 Bacteroidetes bacterium CG2_30_32_10
TGTTGATTTCTATTTTGCAAGACCATATCATTCGTGGGAACGGGGTGCTAATGAAAATACAAATGGTTTAATAAGACAATATTTCCCTAAAGGTTCTTCATTTGAAAATATCTCTATCGATGAGGTGCAAAGAGTTCAAGAAATTTTAAATAATCGTCCAAGAAAAAAATTAAATTTTTTAACACCTAATGAATTTTTTAACCTAAATTTGCTTAACCAAAAAGTTGCATTTGTGACTTGAATTCAGCAATTAAATTAATATGAGAACAAAAATTTACCTTACTACCTTGCCTTTATTGTTTGTTTTGTTTGTAAAAGCTCAAATCAATAGCGAAAACATTAAACCAGATGTTGTCAATTATCCTTATTGGATAGAAATGATGCAAAATCCGGAAGCAAATTATTATGCTACGGTAGAAGCATTTAATAAATATTTTGAAAACCGCGATAAAGGAAAGGGAACCGGTTGGAAAGTTTTTAAAAGATGGGAATATATTCATGCGAACGATGTGTTACCCGATGGAAAATTGATTTCTCAAGCAACAATTTTAAGCGAATTTCAAAAAAACAATGTGGGAAAGTCTATTTCGGGAAATTGGACTGAAATGGGGCCTATATCAATGCCATTTAACCATACAGGGCAACCCAATGGACTAGGGCGAATAAATGCCATTGCTTTTCATCCTACCAATGCTGCTATTATTTATATTGGAGCTCCTGCTGGTGGATTTTGGAGAACTACCAATAGCGGAACTACTTGGGCTAGCAATACCGATTTTGCACCAACATTAGGAGTTTCGTCTATCATTGTTAATTATAATTCACCAAACATTATTTATATTGGCACTGGCGATAGAGACCATGGCGATGCCTCTGGTTTAGGTGTTTACAAAAGTACCGATAGCGGAATCTCTTGGAGTGTATCAAATACTGGTATGGGTAGTGTTACCGTTGGTCGTATGGTAATTCATCCCTCAAACCCCGATTTAATTATTGCTGCTGCTAGTAACGGTATTTATAAAACCACCAATGCCGGTGCAAATTGGCTTAAAACTTCATATAATTCTAATAATTATAAAGATATTGCAATAAATCCTGCTACTCCTTCAAATATTTATGCTACTGAAGGTGGAAAATTCTATCGTTCCACAAATACAGGGGTTACTTGGGTGGAAGTTACATTGCCCGTTACTGGGAATAGAGCTGTGCTTGGTGTTAGTGCTAACCAACCCAATTGGGTTTATGTTGTTCAAACTAATGGACCATTTACTGGACTGCTAAAATCAACGGATAATGGAGCAAACTTTTCTACTCAATCAACTTCTCCCAATTTAATAGACTATTCTTGCGATGGTAGTGGCTCTTCAAGTCAAGCTTGGTATGACCTTTGCGTGGCAGTGGACCCGCAAGATGCCAATATTATTTTTGTTGGTGGTATCAATATTTTTAGATCAACCAATAGTGGTGTTAACTGGGCTATTAATGGTCATTGGGTTGGCTCTTGTGGGGTTTCTGCAATTCATGCCGATGTGCACGCCTTAGAATATTGCCCAGTTAATAAATACTTATACACTGGTACCGATGGGGGAATTCATGTTAACACTACAGGAGGCACTGTTTGGACTGATAAAAGCAGTGGTTTAGAAATTGCACAAGTTTACAAACTTGGTCAAAGTAAATTAGACAAAAACCTTGTAATTAATGGTTATCAGGATAATGGAACCGCTTTGTTGGATGGAACTTCATGGAGCACAGTTTATGGTGGTGATGGAATGGAATGCGAAGTAGATTATGCCAATTCTGATTATATGTATGGCGAATATGTAGCTGGTGATATTTATCGATCTTCTAATAGGGGTATTTATTTTAACGACATTAAAGGAAACATTACAGAATCAGGTGCTTGGGTTACCCCTTTTTGCTTAAATAAGACAACCCCAACTACGATGTATATCGGAATGGTTAATATTTGGAGAAATACTTCCGTAAGAACATCAAGTAGTTGGACTAATATTTCGAGTGGTGCTGTTGGAAGCAGTAATTTTGTGGTTGTTGAAAACTCTTTGGCTAACTCAAATATTCTTTATGCCACGAAAGGCGCTACATTATATAGAAGTGATAATGTAAATGACGCTTCACCCACATGGACAACCATATCTAACGCTCTTGGAGGGCCCGCCATAACTGATATTAAGGCTCATCCAACCGATGAAAACATTGTTTATGGAACTTGCACAGGGAAAGTTTACAAATCAACCAACAAAGGAGCTAATTGGTCTTTATTAACTACTACCGGACTTCCCAATATAGCTATAAACACTTTAGTTATTGATAAAAGCAATGCGGATGAATGTTTATATGTGGGAACTAGTGCTGGTGTTTATTTTATAAATAAATACTTAAGCTCATGGATTCCTTTCTCTTCGGGTATTCCAACCACAGTTTCAGTTCGTGAACTTGAAATATATTATGATGTAAATCCTACATTAAGCAGTATTAGAGCTGTAACTTATGGCAGGGGAATGTGGGAATCCGATTTATACAATGGTCCCAATGCTATTTATGGTTATAGTGTTGATAATAGTGTAAATATTTTTCCTAATCCTTCTTCAAATATCGTAAATATTCAATTTGCAGCACTAAAAAATAATACAAACATTACGATTAGAACCATTGATGGTAAAGAAATTTATAATGAAACTGTTATTGAAAAAGGAGAAAATGTTTTTAGAACCATTGATGTTTCAGGCTTTTCAAAAGGAATTTATTTTCTTCATATCACTAATAAAGAAAATAAAATGCTTAAAAAACTGATTATTCAATAAGTTTAGCTATTTAATATTGAAATTATTTCTTTCAATTTAAATACGGTATAATCTGCTTTGCTATTATTTACAATGCTTTGCGTTTCATTGAAATGAATTGCTTTCATTCCAATAGACAAAGCGCCTTCTATGTCTTTGTTGTAATCATTTCCAATCATCATACACTCTTGAGGTGCAAAATTCATATATGATGCAATGGTTTTAAAAAATAAAGGGTTTGGTTTACTATACCCTAAGTCTTTTGAAGAGAAAAAATATTTAAAATAATGATGAATATTTCCTCTTTCTAATGCTTTAATCATTAAAGAAGTATCAGAATCGCCGGCATTGGTGGCAACACATAAAACATAATTTTGAGATAATGATTTTAAAAGATGTTCAGCACCTTCTATTAATTCAACCTTTTCCCAATAAGCCATTGGTCCAGAGTATTGTTTAAAATCACGCATTAGCGTGTCGCCCCAATCAAAAATAATTGCTTTTACCATTTTTTAAATATAAAGAAAACTGCAAGTATTATAAAACCAAAACCCACCATATAATTCCACTTAATACCTTCTTTCAAATAATAAACAGAAAAGAAAGAAAATATCACCAATGTAATCACTTCCTGTATGGTCTTGAGTTGAAATGTAGAAAATTGATAACTTCCAATGCGATTGGCGGGAACCATCAAACAATATTCAAAAAAAGCTATACCCCAACTGATAAGTATTACTTTCCATAATGCAACTTCTTTGAAATTGAGGTGCCCATACCAAGCAAAGGTCATAAAAATGTTGGATGCAACTAATAACGCAATTGTTCTCATTCGATGCTATTTATTGATTATTCCTATTTCTGTTGGGTTTTGGAAAATTTTTAAATCAAACGTATTGACAACAGATAAAACATGTTCAAAAATGGAAAACTGCAAATCTTCGAAACGATTAAAATCAGAATAATCAGCAAAAACATAAATTTCAATAGGCAATCCCTTTTCTGTTGTTTGTTGCTGTCTTATTAAAAAGGTTAAATCTCGCTTAATTTCTGGAATTTGCTTTAAATAATTTTGAATATATTCTTTAAAAATCCTTAAATTAGTTAATGATTGACAAGGCGCATCACTATTTATAGTTTGATGGGTTGAGATTAAATCTTTCACTAATTCCATTTTTAAAAAACGATTCAGCATCTCATCATCACAGAACTTAATACTTGTGATGTCAATATTGATTGAGCGTTTGATTCGTCTTAAACCTGCTTCTTCCATTGCACGCCAATTATGAAACGAGTCGGAAATAAATGAATAGGTTGGAATGGTAGTAACCGATTTATCAAAATTTTGAACTTTAACAGTTGTAAGGCTCATTTCTATTACAGTTCCATCTGCCTCATATTTGCTCATAGTAATCCAATCGCCTGGACGAAGCATATCATTTGCTGAAAGTTGAATGCTTCCAACAAATCCCAATATAGTGTCTTTGAAAACAAGAATTAAAATGGCAGTGATAGCCCCCAAGCCTCCCAAAAAGTAGATGGGTGTTTTGTTTAAAAGAATTGAAAGTATAATGATACCGCCAATTATATTGATGATAATTTTAATTACTTGAATGTATCCTTTTATGGGTCTTGTTTTAGAGGCTTCATAAGTAAGATAAATATCATGCGAAGCGTTGAGAAAAGAATCTATCACCAGCATTACAATGAATGCCATATAAACTTTTGTCAGGATGATGATAAACTTTAAAACAATATCATAATCCTGAAGAGCCAATGGAGCTAACAAATAAATAACAAGAGCTGCGGCTATATGCGATAATCTATTAAATACTTTTCTTTCTACTAAAGCATCATCCCAGGTAGTTTTGGTTTTTGCTGCAAGTTTGGCAATGATTTTAAGTATAATTCTTTTGGCAATCAGGTCAATAATAATACTTACAACAATAATAGCAATAAAAAAAATAGTATCTTTTAACCAAATAGCATAGGTCTCTTCTAGTCCAAGCTTTATTAACCAATCGCTTATTGCTTTTCCAACTCTTAAATTCATAGTTTTTTTTATTTATTTTTAAAACAAGGAATAATTCAATTTAGACTCTATTAGAATTTTTTACAAATGTATATCTTTGCAAAAAATAATTGATAAAATGATTACAGAATTTACTGAACAAGAACAAATACGCCGAAACTCTTTAAGCGAATTAATTAATTTAGGCATCAATCCATATCCTGCAGAGCTTTTTGAAGTGGACGCTACCTCCAAAGAAATACTTGAAAAATTTCCAACCGATAATTCATTATATCAGTCTGTCAATATTGCTGGACGTATTATGAGTCGCAGAATTATGGGAAATGCTTCTTTTGCCGAAATTCAAGACGAAACTGGCAGAATACAACTATATTTTAACAGAGATGAAGTTTGTAAGGAAGAAGATAAAACACTTTACAACATTGTTTTTAAAAAGCTATTAGATATTGGTGATATCATTGGGGTAAATGGGTATGTATTTTTCACAAAAATGGGTGAAATCACCATCCATGTTAAAGGATTTAAGTTGTTATGTAAGTCATTGCGTCCATTGCCCATTGTTAAAGAAAAAGAAGGCGTCATTTATGATGCATTTGCTGATCCCGAACAACGCTACAGACAACGTTATGTAGATTTAATTGTTAATTCACATGTAAAAGATATTTTTATAAAGAGAACCAAGTTGGTTAATTCCATGCGAGCTTATCTTAATGAAAAAGGCTATTTGGAAGTTGAAACGCCAATACTTCAACCTTTATATGGTGGTGCTGCTGCACGTCCTTTTAAAACACATCACAATGCACTTGATACTACACTTTATTTGAGAATAGCAAATGAATTGTATTTAAAACGACTTATTGTTGGTGGTTTTGATGGTGTTTATGAATTTTCTAAGGATTTTAGAAACGAAGGGATGGATAGATTTCACAATCCTGAGTTTACTCAGATGGAACTTTATGTTGCTTATAAGGACTATGAATGGATGATGAACTTAGTTGAGGAAATGGTAGAAAAAATTGCCATTGCAGTTCAAGGAGCTACCGAAATTAAGGTAGGCGATAATATTATCAACTTTAAACGCCCATGGAAAAGGTTTACAATGTTTGAAGCAATTGCTCATTACACTGGTATAGACATTTCTAAAATGGATGAAAAGGAAATATTTGCAACAGCTCAAAAATTAAACGTAGAAGTTGATGAAACAATGGGTAAAGGAAAACTCATTGATGAAATATTTGGTGAAACATGTGAATCTAAATTAATACAACCAACATTTATTACTGATTATCCAGTTGAAATGTCCCCTTTGGCTAAGAAACATCGCTCAAAGGAAGGTATGGTAGAAAGATTTGAAGCAATATGCAACGGAAAAGAAATATGTAATGCGTTTTCAGAATTGAATGATCCCATCGATCAACGCAAACGTTTTGAATCGCAATTGGAACTTGGTAAAAGAGGCGACCCCGAAGCAATGATGCTTGATGAAGATTTTTTAAGAGCCATTGAATTTGGAATGCCTCCTACGGCTGGCTTGGGTATTGGTATCGATAGGCTTGCCATGATTATGACTAATGCGCATTCTATTCAAGAAGTGTTGTTTTTCCCTCAAATGCGTCCAGAGAAAAAAGCTATTATTAGTAATGATAGCGAATTCACAGATGCAGGTATTCCTCAGGAATGGATTGTTCCTGTTAAAAAAGCTGGATTTCTTACGCTTGCTGAATTGAAGAAAGCCAATCCCAACAAATTATTTAACGACCTTTGTGGCTTACGGAAAAAATTAAAATTAGAAATACCTGCACCTACATTGGAAATGATTAAAAGCTGGATCGAATAATAAAGCTATAATCTAAAATCCACAAGCAATTTGTTTATTTTACTAAAAAAGGTGTAAAAATTGAGATTGTTATGGATAGGAATATCGATTTATTAATAGTAAGCTATTTGAAAATGTATTAAGGTTAAGGGAAAACTTTGTAAATATCTTTTCGGTGAATAAGTCTTGCAAATTCAACAAGATCATTTTCTATAAAAATGCCAATGCGATAATCGCCAATTTTTATTCTATAAGCGTTTTTAAAGCCTGTTAGTTTCTTAATGTTATTAATTTCACTTATTTTGCTGGCTTTTTCAGTATTTATAATAACGTCAGCAACATCTCTCTTTATGCTTTCGATTGTTATTTTTTTTAAATCTTTATAGAAATGCCTTAAAAACGCTATTTTCATTTTTTACTCAGATGAGCCATTACTTTTTCTCTTGAAATTTTTTGGGTTCTATCAGCTTGTTTCATAAGTTTTATTAAACCTATTTCTTCTTTTTCTTCTTCAGTTAAAACCTTAATTTCAATATTCAATTTCTTTAGCAATTTGGCAATAAAACTTGATTCTTTTTTGTTTTTTGCAGTAATAATAATAGTTTCCATATTGATAACGTTTTTACAAATATACAATTTTTATTCAAACAAATTATTGGTTTTCATTGAAAATGAAGATGATTATTGAATAAAAAACTTTTCTATTTAGGGTCTGCTAAATTAATATAAAATCTTTGATAATAAAATAAAAAATGATACTTTCACAGTAAATCAGTGCAAAGGAAAGCGATTAATTTTAGAAAAACCCTTGCACATAGAATAAGTCTAATTTAATTATCAAATTAGCATCTTATTTTTTTCGTCAACAACTTATTACTTCGACCCGTGCGTAAGCCCGAACGACAAGCGAGCGGGCTTTTGCGTGAAGGCAAATTTTTTAGAATTT
>MNXO01000096.1 GCA_001872995.1 Bacteroidetes bacterium CG2_30_32_10
AGAAAAAACCATCATGGCGATGGTAACTACATTTAAAACAGGCAATGCGTGTTCAATTAACAATGGGTTATTGGTATAAAAAGAAATTAACAAACGTGGAAAAAATATATTTCCTTGTACCATTACAATTGCACTAACGATGCTTATAAAAACTACTTTCTTTATCAATGGAAGCACATCTTCGTGCCTTCCTTGACCAATCACATTGCTCACAATCGTGTTTACTGCTGTACTTAAACCCCATACAGGAATCATTATCACCATATAAATGCTCCTAATAATATTAGAAATAGCTAAAGCTTCTTCACTAATTCGCTCTACAATAATAAAAAAGATAAACCAACCCGAAAAAGACATAAAGTATTGCAACATCACCGGTATTGATAACTTAGAGATGCTTTTTAGTAAAGTAAAATCAAGCTTTATGAATTTAAAAAGATGATAACTTCTATTTTTTAATTGGAGGGTATAGATGATAAAGAATAACATCACCGCTGCTTCTGCAATAACTGACGACAAGGCGGCACCGACAATACCCATTTCAGGAAATCCCCAATGACCAAAAATAAAACAGTAATCCAGAATGATATTTATCGCTGCCATTAAGGTCGTGCTGAATGTTAATACCCGAGTTTTAACTACGCCAATATAAAATGATGAAAACGTAATGTTGATAAAGGCAAATAGAATTCCCCATATTCTATATTCAAAGAACTCGAGGCTTCCTTTATAAATGGCTGGCGAACTTATGACACTTTTTAGAAAAAAAGGAGCAATGTAATTGAATAATGCAAAAAGCATCAATGCGGTGATACTCAAAAAGAAAAAAGTATGGTAAACGATGGGACCTATGGCTGCAAAATTCTTTTCCCCATTTTTTCTCCCAATCATAATTTGAGCCCCAATGCCAAATCCCATTCCTATTGTTATCAATGCAAAATAAAACAAGCCACCAATAGCACCAGCACCCAATGCCACCTCACTTACCCTGCCTAAAAATGCGGTATCTATTACATTCAGAATGTTTTGTGCAACCAAACCAAATATAATAGGATAAGAGATTTTCCAAATACTATGATACGTATTCTTTATTTCCATGAAATTGTGAAATTGGATGAATGATTTTTAATGCGATTAATCAATATAAAGCACCAATCCTTTTAAGTATTCCCCTTCGGGATGGTATATATTTACTGGATGATCGGCTGGCTGCGATAGTTGATGTAGTATTTTTATTTGCCTTCCCGACTCAATAGCGGCTGCGGTGATAGTTGCATTAAACAATTGTCGATTGATTACTTGCGAGCAGGAGAAAGTAAATAAAATTCCTCCTTTATTTATTTTACTCATCGCCAGTGCATTTAATCGCTTATAACCCTGAATTGCATTGTGCTTTGCATCATTGTGTTTGGCATAAGCAGGAGGATCCAAAACAACAATATCATAAGTTTCGTTTGTGTTTTTAAGAAAGTCCATTGTGTCTTCGGCAAAAGATTGATGTTGCGAACTGTTAAAATTGCCAAGAAGTAAATTCTTCTCCGTTAATTCAATTGCTTTTTTAGAACTATCAACCGAATGAACCATTTCTGCACCTGCTTTTAAAGCATAAACCGAAAAACCTCCCGAATAACAAAAAGTATTCACTATTTTTTTTTCTTTTGCGTATTCACTCAGCAATTTTCTATTATCACGTTGGTCAATAAAAAAACCTGTCTTTTGACCACCTTCCCAATCCACAAAAAAAGCATGTCCATTTTCCAACACTTCTTTGGTTGCTGCTGCTCCAAATAAATACCCATCATTACAATCTATTTTAGCCATCTTGGGCAAAGTTTCGGAACTCTTATCATAAACAGCATTAAGCTTATCCTGATATATTTCTTTTAAAGCATCCACAATCAAAGGCTTGGCATAATGCATGCCAATAGAATGCGATTGTATAACAGCCGTTCCGTTATAAAAGTCAATGATCAAACCAGGCAAACCATCCCCTTCGGCATGTACCAATCGATACACATTGGTATTAATATTATCCGTTAATCCAAGAACTTCTCTCAGATGATAAGCAGCAGCTAATTTTGATTTCCAGAAATTAATATCAGGATTTTCTTTGTTAAAAGAGAATATTCTAATAGCAATAGAACCTATCTGATAATGACCTGTAGCAAGATATTCGTCTCTATTGGAATATACTTCCACCACATCGCCCTCTGCAATATTGCCGTATACTTTATTAATTGCACCTGAGAAAATCCAAGGATGGAATCGTCTTACCGCTTCATCCTTACCGGGTTTTAATGATATTTTAACAATTGTAGCCATAAGTCTTTATATTTTGCAAATTTACAATTTCTTTAAAATGATTAACAAAATCTGTTAATTAAACTTATTTTTGTAAAGAATTACAAATATCATTTATTGGGTTAATTCTTTTTTTGAGGTGCTATTATTAAATTTTTGTGCAAATTGTGTGTATTTTTGTGGCTCTTTGTGATATAGCTATTACACAAAGAACCACGAAGAAAACACTAAAAACACAAAGACTCATGATTGAAAAAAGAATAAACCATTTATTGTAATTTAAAACATAAAGCAATATGAAAGAATTGATAGAAGCCGCTTGGGAAAATAGAAATTTGCTGAATGAAGAAAAAACGCAGCAAACTATTCGAGCAATTATTGAATTATTAGATAAAGGAGAAATCAGGGTTGCAGAGCCAATTGATAACAAATGGAATGTTAACGAATGGGTAAAAAAAGCGGTTATCTTATATTTTCAGATTCAGCAAATGAAAACCATCGAAATTGGTCCCTTTGAGTTTCATGATAAAATTGCCTTAAAGAAAAACTATAAAGAAAAAGGAGTGAGGGTGGTTCCTCATGCCATTGCCCGTTATGGTTCGTACATTGCCAAGGGAGTTATTATGATGCCTTCTTATATAAATATTGGTGCTTATGTGGATAGTGGAACGATGGTTGACACTTGGGCAACAGTTGGTTCGTGTGCACAAATAGGGAAGAATGTTCATCTCAGTGGTGGGGTGGGAATAGGAGGGGTGCTGGAACCTGTTCAGGCTGCTCCAGTTATTATTGAGGATAACTGTTTTATCGGTTCACGTTGCATTGTAGTAGAAGGCGTGCATTTAGAAAAAGAAGTGGTGTTAGGAGCCAATGTAGTACTCACTCAATCCACTAAAATTATAGATGTTACCAATGAAAAACCAATAGAATATAAAGCCTTTGTTCCAACTCGTTCGGTGGTAATTCCTGGAACTTATGCCAAACAGTTTCCTGCTGGAACGTATCAGGTTCCTTGTGCTTTGATTATTGGTACTCGCAAACCTTCTACCGACCTTAAAACTTCTTTAAATGATGCTTTGAGAGAATATCATGTTTCTGCTTAATTTATGTGATTAATGAAATCTTATCGCAACTATATCTTTTTTGTTTTTTTATCCTTTGTTTTTGTATTTCACTGCAATGATATATTTGCACAGTATATCAAATCTGATTTGCAGTTGTTGCAAGAAAATGACAATTACATGTTCAATAAAAACAATAGCAAACAATTAAACCAAAAACCAATAAATAATACAAACCCCATTGAGTTTAAGCATAACAATGCTATGGTGAAGTACAATCCTTTTAGTCTAATATTAAAAGGGAGCATGTTGTTTTATCAACGGGTGGTTTCGCCACAATTATTCAAGCATTGTATTTACGAACTAAGTTGTTCTAATTATTCAAAGCAGGCAATTCATCATTTTGGTATGATAAAGGGCGTATTTCTTAGTGCTGACAGGTTGATGCGATGCAATTCGATGGTTAAAGAAGAAATACTTCCATGCGAGTTTAATAAAAAGGGCTTGGCAATTGATGAACCCACCAAATACGATACCCATTAATGAGAACTAAAAAGCTTTTTATTTTCTGTTTTCTTATCGTAATATCTTACGTGCTCAAAAGTCAATCAAATACCTATAACTTTCACGAAAACATTACGTTTGCTGATTATTTAATTGCAAATAACCTCACTGATGATGGCTTGGTGCTTTTAAAAAACATGAAAATTCAAAACAAGTTTAACCCATCACAAATTGATACTATCTATTATTATTTGGCAACTATTTATTACCATCTGGGACAATTCGATTCTGCTTCTTATTATTACGATAAGGTAAATAGCAATAGCGCTTA
The DNA here is from genome assembly GCA_001872995.1 of Bacteroidetes bacterium CG2_30_32_10. Lineage (GTDB taxonomy): Bacteria > Bacteroidota > Bacteroidia > Bacteroidales > CG2-30-32-10 > CG2-30-32-10. The sequence goes on from MNXO01000096.1 coordinate 4,198, forward strand.
TGCCATGAAATCAAAGTTCTTTCAAGTAAATTCTTGTTTAAAGATGGATAGTATTTCTTTAGCAGCGGAAAATTTGTTAAAAATAAATACTACCGATACTTTGACAAATGAATTATTGCAATTTCAATTATCAGGAGTGGCATTGCTTCAAAGAAACGTTGCTTCTTTTGATTCCTATTCCAAAAACTTTACTTATAGTAACACTAATTTAATAAACGAAGAAAAGAACTTGTTGGATTATTCCAATAAAATTAAGAGCTTTAAAAATAAATCTCCTTTTGTAGCTGGAACTTTATCAGCATTGATACCTGGTTTAGGGAAAGTATATGCAGGCAAACCCAAACAAGGAATTACCTCTATTATTCCTATTGCGATTCTCGGATTGCAAACTTATGAAGCATATAACAAAGCAGGAATAAAGAGTGCGCGTTTTATTATATTTGGAAGCTTGTTTTCCGTTTTCTATATTGGTAATATTTGGGGAAGTGCATTGAGTGTTCATATTGTAAATCAAGAAATAAATAATGAAATCAATCGTCAGATTTTGTTTAATCTCGATATTCCTTTGCAACGTATTTTACGTTAAGGCTCAGAGAATAAATGTTTTTTCATATCCCGATAGTTTGTACAAAAGCGGAAATTTTATGCTCGCTGCTGCCGAATATGAAAGAATATTCTTTATATCTGCGGATGTAAACATCAAAAATACTGCTCTTTTAAAGAAATCGTATTGCTATAAACAAGACCAGCAATTTGATGTCGCTGCAAATACTTTAAAAAGAATTGATTTTAATAAAACAACTGATTCAATATATACAATTGTAGCTTATGAATATGCTTTAAATTCATTTCTTAATGAAGATTATAATGAAACTTTGCTTCAACTTAACGACTTGGATAATAAAGTAATAGACTCTGTTTATGAAAGCAAATGTTTAATGTTAAAAATATTAACATTAAATGAATTGCAAAAGTGGAAGGAGGCAACTATTACATTAAATAATTACTTCAAAATCAATCATATTAAAGTAGATTCTCTTGTGAAAAGTGAATTATTGAAAAAGCCTAAGTTGAAAAATGAGAAACTAGCTAAAAACATGAGCTATATAATACCAGGAAGCGGACAAATATATACAGGACATTGGGGACGTGGTTTTAGTAGCTTGCTATTAAGTGGAGCCTTTGCAACATATACTTATATTAGTTTTGTAAATGGCTTTTATTTGTCAGGCGTTTTTTCTGGCTTTTCTCCTTTTCGAATGTTTTGGTCGGGTGGTGCCAATTATGCCGAATACCTTGCCAAACAAAAAAACAAAGAGCGAATCAGTCAACATAATAAAAAAGTAAAGAATTTTATACTTAAAACCATTGATTTAAAATAAGAGTATATAAAGAAAACAGTATCACAAAGTGTCACCAAGTTAAACACAAAGTATCTCAAAGTTCCAATTATTCTTAGTGTAACTTTGAGAGATTTTTTGTGAAACTTTATGTTCCAAAAAAAAATCATAAATATGCTATGTATTCTAAATATCAATCCAGATCCATACTTTAACATTGCTTGCGAAGACTATCTTTTCAATGAGCTAAAAGAAGATTGTTTTATGCTATACAGAAATGAAAACGCTGTGATTGTTGGCAAACACCAGAACACCTTAGCAGAAATTAATTACAAATATGTTAAAGAAAACAATATTAAAGTGGTTCGTAGATTATCGGGTGGGGGAACGGTTTATCACGATTTAGGAAACCTTAATTTTGCATTTATTCAAAAGAACCAAAGCCCCAACCTCGTTGATTTTAAACGACATCTAAAACCTATTGTTGATGTTTTGGCTAAAATGGGATTATCTGTCGAAATTGGGAAGAAAAACGACTTAATCATTGATGGTAAAAAGATTTCAGGTAATGCAGAACATGTTTATAAAGATAAAGTATTGCATCATGGCACACTTTTGTTTTCTTCCGATTTGATTAAACTCTCGCAAGCCATCAAAGTTACTCCAAACAAATACGAAGACAAAGCGGTAAAATCTATTCGAAGTAAAGTTGTAAATATAAAAGAATTTTTGTTAGTTCCAATGGATATACTTAGATTTGCTCAATTAGTTATGGAGCATATATTAGCTAATCATCCCGAAAACAGACTTTATCAATTATCTGATGATGATATTCAAAGAATTCAAGCTATTGCTGATGCTAAATACGCAAATTGGGAGTGGAATTATGCCTATTCTCCGCCTTATAGGTTTTATAACCAGCAAATTGTTGAAAAAGATAACTATGAAATAGAGATGAATATTGACAATGGATTAATTAAAAAGATTAAGTTTTCAGCTAGCTATATTAATCAAGAAGTTATTACTGAAATAGAAGATATACTTGAAGAATGCAAACATAAGGAGCAAGCGATTAGAACAAGGCTTGAAAAAAATAAAATGAACAATAACTTAATAGATGCTATAATTAGCATTATGTTTTAATGATACCAACTAATGAAAACAGAACAAAAATCATATCTTTTTGCCTTTATAGCCATTCTTCTTTGGTCCACAGTGGCAACTGCATTTAAAATTGCTTTAGAAGGAATGGATTTTATGCAATTATTGATGTATTCATCCCTTGTTTCTTCAATTGTTCTATTTATTATTGTGTTGCTTCAGAAGAAGCTTGGATTGCTAAAGCAATATATCTCAAAACATTTGTTAAAAGGAATATTATTGGGCTTTATAACTCCTTTTTTATACTATACCATTCTTTTAAAAGCATATTCTGTGCTTCCTGCTCAGGAGGCAATGATTCTTAATTATACTTGGCCCATAATGCTTGTTATTCTCTCTATAATATTTTTAAAACAACCTATAAAACCAATTAATATAGTGGCAATTTTGGTGAGTTTTTTGGGTATAGCGATTATTGCTACAAAAGGGAATATTACCAATATTGTTTTCACCAATTTAACTGGCGATTTACTTGCCTTGAGTAGTTCCATTATATGGGCATTATTTTGGATTCTAAATATGAAAGATAAAAACGATGAAGTCGTTAAACTTTTTGTTAGTTTCCTTTTTGGTTTTGTTTTCTCTTTTATACTAACTGCAATATTTTCGGAAATTAAACTACCCGAACCCAAATATATAGTATCGTTTATTTAT
>MNXO01000047.1 GCA_001872995.1 Bacteroidetes bacterium CG2_30_32_10
AAGCCGCCATGTTAACCACATTTAATGAGGTTGATATGAAATCGTTGATGGATTTACGCAATAAATACAAAGAAAAATTTAAAGAAACCCATGGTGTAAATTTGGGGTTTATGTCATTTTTTACCAAAGCAGTAACCGAAGCTTTACATTTATACCCTACCGTTAATTCGATGATAGATGGTGAAAATATGGTGAGTTATAATTATGCTGACATTGGAGTAGCAGTTAGTTCTCCAAAAGGATTAATGGTTCCCGTATTAAGAAATGCGGAGCAAATGAGTTTAGCTGAAATTGAATTAGAAATTAAACGATTAGCCATAAAAGTTCGAGATGGTAAAATTGATATCGCAGATATGGAAGGAGGAACATTTACCATCACTAATGGAGGTGTTTTTGGTTCTATGTTAAGCACTCCAATTATTAACCCACCACAAAGTGCCATTTTAGGAATGCATAACATTGTGGATAGACCTGTTGCTATTAACGGAAGGGTTGAAATCCGTCCAATAATGTATTTAGCATTGAGCTATGATCATCGAATTATTGACGGTAAAGATTCTGTTAGTTTTTTAAAAACAGTGAAAGAAATGATAGAAAATCCTATTCAAATTATTTTTGGAGGAAAAAATCCCGAAGAAGTATTGTTGAATTTGTAATTGAGAATATTGATTGAAATATTGTATTTAAATACGTTCAATCGTTTTTCCAGTATTGAGGTTTTAAATCTTCACTTGTTCGTTGAAACCAATAATCTTGATTAACTATTTTACCGTCAAGGGTTTTTAATCTGCGTTCAAAAACAAAAATGGTTGGGTTAAAAGTCATGTCGGTAACACCAACAGTATAAAGTTGTGGGTCTTCAGGAGTTTTTGGTGCAGGTTCATCAATTACCACTTCTAATCCATTGTGTTCCAACAGTTTTTTTAAAAAATCTTTTCTGTTGGCATCCACATTTTTCTCGATAAAGGTTACCCTTGTTTCACCAATGCTTCCAAATGAATGTTTTCCGTCTAATGTTGCCATGTCCTTATTTTATTTAAAAACTATTACTGATAGAAAATATATATTCATAAAATGGGCTGTATAATCCTAAAATCAAAATACCAGCAGCTGCTATTAACAAACCTAATTTCATGTAAATTTTACTTTTAAAATAGGGAATGGCATCTGGATTTTTTCTTAAAAACATAGCTCTAACCACTAATAAATAATAGTATAATGAAATGGTTGCATTTACAACCCCTATAAATACTAATACATAATACCCCTTACTTGCTGCTGCTGCATATAAAAAGAATTTACCAAAAAATCCTGCTAATGGGGGTATGCCAGCCAATGAAAACAGTGCCAACATCATAAGTAAACTTAAATAAGGATTGGTTCTGTAGAGCCCTTCATAATCATCAATATTTTCTTTGTTAGAAGCCGAGGATATTGCTTGAACAACTCCGAAAGCCCCTAAATTAGAGAAGATGTAAACGGCAACAAAATAAACTACGGTTGCTGAACCTAGTTGATCGGCAGATAACAATCCTAACAAAATAAAACCTGCTTGTGCAATGGATGAATAGGCTAAAAATCGTTTTAGGTTTTGTTGTCTTAATGCAAATAGGTTACCAACAAACATGGTTGCTATGGCTACTATGTAAATAATTTTTTCCCAAATTGGCATTAATGTTTTAAATGCTGTAAAGAGCACAATCATTAAAATTACCACAGCAGCTCCTTTTGATATTACAGATAAATAAGAAGCCACATTTATCGGAGCTCCTTCATATACATCTGCAGTCCAAAAATGGAAAGGTGCTAACGAAATTTTAAAAGCTAAACCAGAGAAAAATAAGATAAATCCTAAAATAGAAAGGTTAGAAATGGTGATAACTTCAGCAAAAGCATCAAAAAAAAGTGTTCCAGTTGTTGCATACAACAACGAAATTCCAAAGATAGAAGTACCCGAAGCTAAAGCAGAAGATAAAATATATTTAATTCCCGCTTCTGCTGATTTTCTTTTGTAGGTTTCGTACGCCACTAAAGCTGCCACAGGAAGTGTTGTTAATTCTAATCCTATATAAAACATTAAAAAATCGCCAGCAGAAATCATATAAAATGCTCCTAATAAAGAGGAAAGAAGAAGTATAATAAACTCTGTTGCTTTATTTTCGGCAACAATTTTTTCTTTCAACCAATCGGCAGATTGAAGTAATAAGATTAAGACACCAAAACTTAATGTAGTTTTAAATAAAACTAATAGTGCATTTGTTTTAAACATTCCTCCAAATAATTCGCCTTCTGTTAATGGTAAAAATCCAATTAAGGTATTAATTGCCAAAAGAAATAGTGCCAATGGAATTACTGCTGCTTTTTGTTTTTGGTTGGAAAATAATTCAAAAATCAATAAGAATAGGATAATTGCTAATAATCCAATTTCTGAACGCATTAATAAAAAACTTTCTAAGTTCATTTTTTTAAATTTTTAAAGTAATCGTTCCAAAAATGGTTGAATACTTGCTTTTATCATTTCACTTAATCCAAGAGGCATGGTTCCAATAAATAATACAGGAATCATCAACAATACTAATCCTACTTTTTCAAACCAAGTGGCTTTAGGTAAATCTTTATAGGTTTCATCAGCCAAAGGTCCCATCATAATTTTTCCAACCATTCTTAAAATATAAACAGAGGTAACCACAATAGATGAAATCACTACAATGGTAATAATTCGATGAAACATATCGGGATGTTCAAAAGCCCCAACAAAAATATTCATTTCGGCAACAAACCCACTAAATCCAGGCAACCCCAAATAAGCTAATCCTGTTATTACATATACCGCTCCTATAAAAGGTAAAATTTTCATGATACCTCCTAATTTAGCAATCTCTCGGGTATGCGTTCTTCCATACACCATTCCAATTAAAGCAAAAAATAATGCGGTTAACAATCCATGTGATAAGGATTGAATAATAGCTCCTGTCCATGCTGTTTTATTTAACATTAATAAAGCAAATAATACCAAACTTAAGTGACTAACAGAAGCATACGCATTTACATATTTTAAATCTTTTTGCATAATGGCTCCAAATGCTCCATAAATTACACCTATGGCGGATAATATTAAAAAGAAGTTAGTCCATGATAATGCTCCTAATGGGAGTAAATACATGGCAATTCTAAATACTCCATAACCACCTAGTTTCATTAATACTCCAGCATGCAACATAGATACCGCTGTAGGTGCTGATGCGTGACCAGAAGGTGACCAAGTATGAAACGGAAACAATGCTCCAATTACTGCAAATCCAATAAAAACCAATGGAAAAAATATGTTTTGAGCTGCAACTGGAATATGAACTTGTGCAATTTCAAAAATATTAAAGGTTAATGGACCTCCATCGGCATTTGAATTAAAGTATATACCAAAAATTCCTACCGACAATAATGCAGAAGCCCCCATTAACATTAATGTTAATTTCATTGCCGAATTTTCTTTAGGGCCTGAACCCCAAATACCTATTAATAAATACATCGGAATTACCGCTATTTCGTAAAAAACGAACATGGTAAATAAATCGGTGGAGATAAAAAATCCAAAAACTCCTGCGGATAATGTAATTAATGACACAAAAAATTCTTTAGGTAAATCGTCTATTTGCCATGAAATAAAAACACCTGCTAATACAACAATAGCTGTTAAAGCAATCATTACCACTGAAATGGCATCAACACCAATACTATAATGAATATTAAATGTTCCAAACCAAAGCACATCTTTGGTAAAAACCATGATATCGGTATTAACAGCTCGCTCTTTAATATAAGCGAATATTAAATTTATAGCCATGGCAAATTGAATAGCCATTCCTATTAATGATACAATTCTTGCTTGTTTTAAATTTTTAGCAAAAATTAATGCTAAAACAGTTAAAATAGGGACGATTACAAAAAGTGATAAAATATCCATTGGTTTAAATTAATTTATCCATATATAAAATACAACCATAGCAAGTACAACAACCCCTCCAACAAACGCCATGGCATAATCTTGAACTTTTCCTGATTGTATTCCTTTTATTTGATTAGAAAAAGCCATCGTTACATTTCCTACACCTATCATAAAAGCATCAACAACATATTTATCAAACCAGGCGATTGCTGCAGCTAAAATTCCAAAAATTATTTTCTTAGTGATAAAAAGGTAAATTTCATCAAAATAGAATTTATGAAAAGTCCATTGATAAAATGCACCAAATAGTTGAGTTGCTTTTTCAGACAAATTGTTTTCTTTTTTATAGAAAACGTAGGCTAAACAAATTCCAATAATTCCTACTGTAGAAGCAATTACGGCTAATGGTAAATCTAAATGAGACGTAAAAGATTTTAAGTCGGCAGAAATAAATTCACTAAATGGAATATATCCTCCAAAAACACTCATAAACGCCAAAAAGATAAGAGGGATGGTCATAGTAAGTGGCGACTCATGTGGGGTGTGTTCATATTTTTTATCCTTACCCCAAAAAATTCCAAAATATAAACGAAACATATAAAACGCTGTTAAACCAGCCACAATAACACTACTTACATAAATTAACCTATTGTTTTCGAATGCTGCTGCTAAAATTTCATCTTTACTAAAGAATCCAGCAAAACCAGGAAAACCAGCAATAGATAATGCTGCAATTAAAAAAGTAATGTGAGTGATGGGCATATATTTACGTAAACCACCCATGTCTGCTAATTCGTTGCTATGAATGGCATGAATTACTGAACCAGCACCCAAGAAAAGCAATGCTTTAAACATTGCGTGAGTAAACAAATGGAACATGGAAGCCATATAGCCCAAGCCTTCGTGTCCTTCATATTTTGACACTCCAAGAGCCAACATCATGTAACCAATTTGCGACATGGTAGAGAATGCCAACACTCTTTTTATATCAGTTTGTGTTATCGCAATAACTGCTGCGACTAATGAAGAAATGGCACCAATATAGGCAACAATAGATAATACAAATCCATCCTCAACAAAATAAAATAGTGGAAACAAACGGGCTACTAAATATACCCCAGCAACCACCATAGTAGCTGCATGTATTAATGCCGAAACTGGTGTTGGACCTTCCATGGCATCGGGCAACCAAATGTGAAATGGCATCATTGCTGATTTTCCAACTCCACCCATAAAAATTAATATTAAACCCCAGGTAAAAACTGACAATCCCATAAAAGAAGTGGCAGTCCAGTTGGTTATAACATTTCCATCTAAGCTATTTAATTCACCAAAATCAAACGAGCCAGAATAGTAGCTCACCACTAAAATTCCTATTAAGAATCCTAAATCGGCAAAACGAGTAACTATAAATGCTTTTTTTGCTGCAGCAACTGCCGATGGTTTGGTATAATAATAACCAATCAATAAAAAGGAAGATGCTCCAACTAATTCCCAAAAAATATACATTTGAAATAAGTTGGTAGCCAACACTAAGCCAAGCATAGAAAAACTAAATAAAGCCAAGTACGAAAAAAAGCGGGTGTAACCATCATCACCTTTCATATAACCTCTACTATAAACGTGCACCATAAATGAAATAGTTGTAACTACAACTAACATCATAACAGATATTGGGTCAATTAACATACCCATATCCATGTGTAATTTGTCGGAAAATATAATCCATGTACTTTTATAGGTAAATGTTTGATAAACTCCATCCAGCTTTGCTCCTAAAAAATAATGATAAGCGGTATAAAGGGATAATACAAAAGCAGTTCCTAATCCTAAAGAACCTATCCACCCAGCAATTGAAGGCGGGATTTTTTTACTAAATAATCCTAATAACACAAAAAGTGCTAAGGGAATTAATGGGACTAATATGATATAACTTATGTTCATCTTTGATTTACGATTTTGGATTTACGATTTACGATTTTTGTTATTTGCTTTTTGTTATTTGTTATTTGTTATTTGTCCCTTTCCCTTGTCCCTTTCCCTTAATACTTCATTACTTCTGTATCTTTAACTTCAACCGAGCTAATTAATCGGTACAAGTTAATGATGATTGCAATGGCTAAGGCCGTTTCTGCGGCAGCAACAGCAATAATAAAAACGGCAAAGAAAACTCCTTGCAATACCTCAGGAAATAAATATTTATTGATAACTACAAAATTTACCACAGAAGAATTTAGAATCAACTCCACCGAAATTAACATGGAGATTAAGTTGGTTCGGGTAATAAATCCATACACACCAATAAAAAATAGTATGGATGTTAAGGTAAGAATTTCGTATATGCTAACTCCGAGTATCATGTTTTTAATGTTTGAAGTCCGAAGTCTGAAGTCCGAAGACCAAAAACCAAAGACCGTAATTTATTCTCAATATAATTTCTTTAAATTCCATTTATTATTTAACTTCCAATTTCATTCTTCCGACTTCAGTCTTCCAACTTCGGTCTTCTTTGTTCCTTTTGCAATTACAATTGCTCCAATCATTGCAGCAAGCAACAACACACTAATCACTTCAAACGGCAAAATAAATCCACCTGCTTCGTAGCTTAAAAAGCCTTTTCCAATTTCATTAATTGTTGTCGAATTTGAGTTTTCTATCACATTAAATGGATGCGAATAAATGGTAGTTAAAAAAATACCTAACCCTGCCATACAAACAATGGCAGTTATTATTTTTTTAAATGTTTTGGCAACCTCTAATTCCATTTCGATGTGATGAATTAACAATACTGAAAATATCATTAAAACAATAATTCCACCTGCATAAACAGTGAGTTGGATGGCTGCTAAAAAATTATAATCAATTAAAAAATAGATTCCTGCCATGCCTATTAATACAAACAATAGATAAACAACAGAGCGGAGCATTTTACGACTACTTACTGAAGCCACCGCAAAAACAACCATGATGATTGCTAAAATGTAAAATAGTATTTTCTCCATATTTATTATTTACGATTTTTGATTTACGATTTACGATTTTTTGCTCTCATAGTTTTTATTGATGCTACTACAATCGAAAGAATTTCATTCACTTCTTTTTTAAGTAGTCCAACTCTTGCAGTATTTATCAGTCCACTTTCTTCTAAAATTTCCAACCAATAATAGGTTTCATCAGCCTCTTCTTCTACAATTTTCAATTTATTAATAAAGTCAGGAGTAGATTTAGCTCTACAAGCTGCTCTGTAATTTGCTCCCACAGAAGTTGAACTCCTAACAATTTGCTTAGCAATTGCCCAAG
>MNXO01000032.1:0-25534 GCA_001872995.1 Bacteroidetes bacterium CG2_30_32_10
ATTGTAAATTGCAAGGTCAATTTTTAAATAATCTAAAAACTAAACATTTATGAAAAATAAGATTTTCTTATTATTAAGTTTATTTGCAGCCATAATTGTTGTAAATAAAAATGCAAGGGCGCAAAATTTCGCACCGGTAGGTGCAACTTGGTATTTTACCCACATACTTCCTCCGTTTCCTCCAATGGGAATATCATACACTAAGTTTGAGTCAACAAAAGATACAGTGGTGAATGGTTGGGATTGTAAAAAGATTGAGCTTTCACTTACATATGATTGCTATGGAAATTTAGTTAATAACATCCAATACTACATTCTTTATTCCATAGACAATAAGGTGTATGAAATTGAAAACAACCAGCAATATTTACTCTACGATTTTAGTAAGAATGCTGGTGAATATTGGGTGATGCCTAAGTATGACAATGATACGGTGTATGTTGAATCGATTAGTAATATAGTTTTAACCAATGGACAAACGAGAAGAGTGCAGCAGGTACACAATTCATCAAGTATACATCCTTGGCGGTTTACAGGGAGAATAATCGAAAACATAGGATTTGAAACGTTTTTATTTCCTTACCCAGAAGTAGTGCCATGTCCCGATGGAGGACCCATAAGGTGTTATTATGAAAGTGGAATTATTGTGCATAGCGAGTTGTTGCCTTGCGATTACTCAACGGTTGGTATTAACAAAAGCAATGTTGAGCAAGATGGAATATTGGTAAAAAATCCGATTAATCACCAGATTGACATTCAAATAACCGATGTTTCTTTATTGCCTATACAAACAATTGCAGTATATAATAATTTAGGAAAGCTTATCTGCCAACAAAATAATATAACAAATACTAGTTATATTATTGACTTCTCTGGTAAAAGCAATGGCTTTTATTATGTAAAAATAATTTTAAATAACAATCAAACTATCATTAAAAAAATCATAAAACAATAAAACTATGAAAACAACTAAACTCTTTTTAACAATCATCTTATTGTTTGCATTAAAAACAAGTATGGCTCAGGAAACATGGTATGAGCATTGGGCATACCCAAACTCAAACTTTAATTCGGTAAGTATTTATAATTATTTTTTTGATGGAATTGCATGCGGTGATTTAGGAATTATTACACATTGGGAACAAGGTGTTGACGATTTTTGGATGCCAAATAATTATTTGATAACTAACCAAAATTTAAATGCGGTATATGAAATTGACTCGTTAAATTATTTAAAAGCATATATAGTAGGTGACAGTGGAATAATATTAAAGACAAATTCTAATTTTGGTTTTGGAGATATTCCATTTTACAAACAAAGCAGTCCGACAACCCGAAATTTATATTCTGTTAATTTTCCAGTTTATATGTTAGGAATTGCAGTGGGAGATACAGGTACTATTGTTAGAACTACTGATGGTGGAAGTCATTGGAATTTAATTAGCAGTATTACCTTAAATAGGCTTTATTCGGTTCAGTTTCCAAGTACCAATATAGGGTATGCAGTTGGAGTAAATGGAACGGTAATTAAAACAACCGATGGCGGTGAAAGTTGGGTAATGAAAACACAAGCTATTGCCGATACTTTGCATTGTGTTTGGTTTACAGATGACAATACTGGTTTTGTAGTTAGTAGAAATGGCTTAATTTACAAAACAACCGATGGAGGTAACAATTGGCAAAATAAACCAAGCGGGATTACCCAAAATTTAAATGCGATTAGGTTTGCTTCAGCGAGTATAGGATATGCAGCAGGTAATGACAATAAGTTATTGAGAACTGATGACAATGGTGAAACATGGACTCTCCAAACATTACCAGCAATTTCTAATCAAGGACATTATAAAGGGATTGGCATCAGTACAATTGGTGAGGTTTCATTAGTTGGCTCCAATGGAACAGCACTTGGCAATTATCCTGATGGTGGTTCAATTCAAAAATATGGGAACAACAGAGAAGTGAAGATAACACCCAATCCTGCCAAAAATAAAATAACCATTTACTTGCAAAACAATAAAAACTTTAGCGGTTTAGAATTATTTATTTATAACCTGCAAGGACAAATGGTGTTGCAACAAACCTTTAAACAAAACAATAGTGAAATAGATATTTCGCAATTGGAGGAAGGAATTTATATTGCAGAGATAAGGATGAGTGATGTAAGCTATAGGCAGGAGAAGTTTGTGGTAGTAAAATAAATAAGTTTGTATTTCTTTATCCTCAGCAAGACAAAGATTTATTTTGCTTAATGTAAATAAGTTTTATAGATGTTGTATGGTATTTATACTAATACCAGTGGAGAATATTTTTTTATTGCAATTTCACTCTTGGGTCAATCAAAGCATAAGAGATATCAACAAAGATATTGATAACAATCAAAATAATTGAGATAAACAAAACACCTCCCATTACCACTGGAAAATCATATTTTTCTAGGGCTTCGACCATTGTAACTCCAATGCCTTTCCAATCGAAAACATATTCAACAAATACGGCACCTGCCAAAAGTGAAGCCAGCCAACCAGATGCTGCTGTTATTACAGGATTCAAAGCATTTTTAAATGCATGCCTTGTTATCACTTTGTAAAAGCTTAATCCTTTTGCTTTGGCTGTTCTAATGTAATCTTGCGAAAGCACATCAATCATAGAGCTTCGCATTAGTTGAACAATAACAGCCAAAGGTCTAATGCCAAGTGTAATTGCAGGAAGAATTAAATTTTTAAAATCAATATATTCTCCATTACCAAAATCATCAATGGTGTACATGCTTCCAAACATATTTAATCCCGTATAATTTGCAAGAACAAATGCGAAAAACCAAGCTATAAGAATAGCAGCAAAAAAAGATGGAACCGACATCCCTAATACCGAAATAATTAAAGCCACTCTGTCAATAATACTATTTTTGTAAATGGCAGCTAAAGTGCCTAATCCTGTACCCACTATAAAAGCAAAAATCATAGCAACAAATGCCAACAACGCAGTAGCAGGAAAAGCACTTGCAAGAATTTCAGTTACCTGTCGCTTAGACTGGTATGACCTACGCATATATGGATATTTTAAAACTACTACGTTTTCTTTTGATATTTTAAAAAGTACGGTGCAATGGACATATTTTTCAGTATTCAGATACCAATAGCTTTGATTATTATTAATATTATGAATAGAAATAGGAGATAAATCGTTTAAATAATTAAAATATTGAGTCAATATAGGTTTGTCTCTTCCCAAATCTTTGTTAATAGCTTCCACTGAAGCCATATCTGCTCTTTGCCCCAACATCATTCGGGCTGGGTCGCCAGGAAGAACATTAAATAAAAAAAATATCAGGGTAATAACGCCCAACATCACTGCAATTCCATATACAAGCCGTTTGATAATAAACCTAAGCATTCCCCTTTATTAAGTTTTGTAGTAAAATAAGGCAAACCTACAAAAATTAATAGTAATTTTACAAATAATTTGCTTTCATTTTAATTAATTTTAAAGTAGAATATTTTTAAATCAAACTATGTATTATATTTTACACCGAATAATTATTGTGTTTTATAGATTGTAATTTTTTTAATCAAACTAATTTATTTATCTTTATCAATTAATCACATTTTTTTTAAAGCACACCCTATAAACATATTGCTAATTTTTGCAAACAATTTTATTAAACCAATCTTTATAAAAAAAGCCTTATGAAAACAATTCGCACATTATTAATCTTATCGATCTTTATTGCAGGTTTTGCTCAACAAACTTATGCAAAAAAGCTACAAACTTACGTTTCGTATTCTACGTTTAGCTCTCCAAGTGATGGACCTTATTTGGAAACTTATCTCGCTTTTTCGGGTAGAAGCATTTATTTTGTTAAAAACGAAAAAAACAAGTTTTTATCAAATATAGAAATTACAATGATTTTCTCCCAAAATAATATTGTGAAAGCTTTTGACAAGTACATTGTAAATATTCCTGAACAGGAAGACACCTTGAACATTAAAAACTTTATTGACCAACACCGATTTGCTTTACCCAATGGTTCTTATTTGTTTGAAATACAAATTAACGATAAGAACTCCGTAAACAAATCAATATCAGGCAAAGATTCTATTACCATTAATTTCCCTACTGATAAAATTATGGTATCAGGCATTCAGCCAATAGAAACTTATACACCTACTGTTAAACCATCCACTTACACAAAAAGTGGATATGATTTAGCGCCTATGGTCATTAATTTTTATCCAAAGACCATTAATAAGCTCGCTTATTATACCGAAATATACAATACCGATAAATTGCTAGGTAAAGATGAAAAATTTATCACTAAGTGCTATGTAGAATCTTATGAAAGCAAAATTGAATTGCCTGAATATGAAATAATCAAAAGAGAAACAACAAAACCTGTTCAAGTTATATTACAGGAAATTGCTATTGACAAACTACCCTCAGGAAATTACAATCTGGTTGTTGAAGTGAGAGATAAAGACAATCAAATGGTGTCCATCAATAAAATGTTTTTCCAGAGAAGCAATCCTGGTTTAACCATCAAACCTGAAGACCTTGAAAACTTAATTTTAAGTAACAGTTTTGCAGAAAAAATCAAGAATCGCGATACTTTGATTGAATACATCCGCTATCTTTATCCAATTTCTTCAGAAATAGAAAAAAGCTTTGCTCAGAATTTAGTAAAACAAAACGATGTCAGTACCAACATGCTTCAAAAATATTTTTTAAAGTTTTGGATGGATCGCAACAACACAAACCCCGAATTAGCTTGGAATAACTATCTATTTGAAGTAACTAAAGTAAATAATTCCTATTCTACAGGATATCAAAAAGGGTATTTATCGGATAGAGGCAGGGTATATTTACAATATGGACCACCAAACAGCATTAAAGGAGAGAATTTTGACCAAGCATCATTCCCATACGAAATATGGCATTACTATAGAATAGGAAATCAATCTAATAAAAAGTTTGTTTTCTGTAGCCATGATGAAGCTGCTAATAATTATGAACTAATTAATTCTGATGTTAATGGAGAAGTATCTGATTTAGGTTGGATGAATAAAATTAAAAAAGGTGATTATAAAGACGTACTTAATTATGAAAAACAACCCCAAGAAGATGGTATATATGGAGGGAAGTTAATAGAAAACTTTAAAAATTACTAAAAGCAGTTATTTTTCATTATTTTTAAAAACGACCGCACTAAAGTGGTCGTTTTTATTTAAAATAAAGTGGTTTAATTTTCTTTTAATAAAATCACTAATGAAAAATAAAATGAGAATACATTCTTTTAATTAATTTTGCTGCTGATTAATACGTTACAATAATGGTTAAATTCAATTTTCACACTCATACCAAATATTGCGATGGTTCAGCAAAACCACAAGCATACATTGATAAAGCAATAGAATTGACGTTTTCAGCAATTGGTTTTTCTGGTCATGCACCAGTCCCTTTTAGTAACGAATGGAGTATTAAACCTGAACAACTTAACAACTATTGTCAAGAAATTAAGGAATTAAAGGAGTTGTATAAAAATAAAATTCCAATATATCTAGGCTTAGAAATTGATTTTATCCCTTCAATTACCACCAGATTTGAGCTTATTAAAAAACAACAGCAACTTGATTATCATATTGGCTCTGTTCATTTTGTTAAACATCCTGAAAACAAAGAATTGTGGTTTATTGATGGTCCAGAGCAAGGATATATTAAAGGCTTATCTGAAATATTTAAAAATGAGCCTCAAAAAGCTATTGAAACCTATTATCATCAAATTTGTGAAATGGTAGCAAGCGAAAAGCCTGATATAATTGGACATTTTGATAAGGTAAAAATGCACAATAGAAATCGTTTTTTTTCGGAAGAAGAATCTTGGTATCAAAGAATAATAAAAGAAACACTCAAAATAATAGCAAACTCAAATAGTATAGTAGAAGTAAACACACGCGGTATTTACAAAAAGAAAACAGACACTCTTTTCCCCGATATTTCTATACTTGAACAATGCTATATGTTAAAAATACCAATCACCTTAAGTTCTGATGCCCATAAACCTGAAGAATTAAAGAATTACTTTAGCGAAACATTAGACATTTTAAAATGTGTGGGATTTAAACATCTGACTATGCTTAATGGTAATAATTGGGAAAAAGTTGAAATAATAAGAAACTAAGATATAAAGATATTTAACCCAGATTGCTC
Organism: Bacteroidetes bacterium CG2_30_32_10; assembly: GCA_001872995.1. Lineage (GTDB taxonomy): Bacteria > Bacteroidota > Bacteroidia > Bacteroidales > CG2-30-32-10 > CG2-30-32-10. The sequence goes on from MNXO01000032.1 coordinate 6,205, forward strand.
ATTAGAAAATGAGCAAACGATTAAAAATTTGTAAATCAATTTTTACTAAAATTGATATAAATTCTAAATCGGGATTAAACCCAACTAAATCAAATAGTTCATTTAAAAAAAATCCTATTAATTAAATTGGGCTTAACAGATAATTGATTTTTTTTTTAACATTCAAATATCTTTACATACATTTGCAAATTAATTAAAAAAGATAAAAATGGCTATAATTGGTAAACTTCGAAATTATTCTAAACTACTTGTAATTATTGTTGGTATTGCAATAGCAGGCTTTGTATTGGGTGATTTTATGAGAAAAAATCCTAATAAACAATCAAATTTTATTGGCGAAATTGCTGGAAATAAAATTGCCTATAGAGATTTTGAAATGAAAGTGGAACAACAAATGGAGATGCTTAAACAGCAATCGCATCAAGAAAACCTTACAAACCAACAAACATTTGAAATTCGCCAACAAATATGGCAACAAATGATTAAAGATATTACTTTGCAAAAGGAATTTGATGCATTAGGATTATCAGTAAGCGAAACCGAATTAAAAGATTTGATAACAGGAAGCAATCCACCACAAGCTATACTTCAAAGTTTTACTGACCCTCAAACAGGTCAATTTCATCCCGAAGAAGTATTGAAATTTTATAACCAAATTGACCAAGCAGAACCAGCTACCCAAAAACAATGGTATCAAATGCTTGATTATATAAAATCAGAACGCATTGCAAGCAAATACAACAACCTTATCTTAAAAGGATTTTATGTTACTAAAAGCTTTGCCAAAAGAGACTTTTCTGATAAAAACAAAAATTCAAATGTGCTACTTGTAGCAACGCCATATTCTACCATTCAAGATAATAGCATCAAACTAAATGATGACGATTATCAAAAATATTATGATGAGCACAAACAAGAATTTGATATTGAAGCATCACGCGATATTGAATTTGTGATTTTTGATGTTTTGCCTTCTCAGCAAGATGTTGCAAAAGTAGAAGAAAGCATGAAACTGGTTCGTCAAGACTTTGAAAAATCAGAAAATATAGAATCATTTGTATCACTCAATTCTGATTCAAAATATGATAGTATGTTTTATGGAAAAGGTACTTTGCCTTTGTTTATTGACTCTATTGTATTCAATTCGCCAAAAGAAACTTTTATTGGACCAATAAAGGACAATTTTACATTTACCGTTGCAAAAGTGATGGAATTTCAAGATAGACCCGATTCTATGCGTGCCAGCCACATTCTCATTTCTTATGACAGTGTAAAACAACCTATCAAGCAAGATATGAAACGGACAAAAATTGCATCCAAAAAATTAGTAGATAGTCTTTTTGCTATTGTAAAAAAAGACCCAAAATTGTTTGATACTATTGCAAAACAATTTTCTGATGACCCTTCTGCTCAAAAGAATAAAGGAGATTTAGAATGGTTTAAAGATCAAACTATGGTAAAACAATTTAACGATGCATGTTTTAATGGTAAAGTGGGCGATATTACTATTGTTGAAACTGATTTTGGTTATCATATTATTAAAGTTACTGGCAAACAAGAATATAAAAAGAAAGCAATGGTAGCAATAATTACAAGAAAAGTGGAACCAAGCACCGAAACATATCAAGATTATTATACCAAAGCAAGCAATTTCCATTCTCAAAATAAAACCATTGAACAATTTGATAAAAGTTGTGTTAGTGCTGGGATCAACAAACGCACTGCAGAATATCTTCGCGAAATGGACAATTCTTTACCAGGATTAGAAACAGCAAGAGACATTATTCGTTGGGCATATAACAAAGAAACTAAAAAAGGCTCTGTTTGTGATGCAGTGTTTGATTTAGGTGATAAATATGTGATAGCTGTTTTGAAAGAAGTTCGTTTAAAAGGGATTGCCCCACTCGAACAAATTAAACCACTTATAGAACCAATGGTAAAAAGAGAAAAGAAAGCTGAACAACTCTTGACAAAAGTAAATTCTGTTTATACTCCTACAATTGATATGGGATTATTAGCTACTAAACTGAATAGTAAATTAGATACTATTCCAATGCTTTCATTTTCTTCTTATAATTTACCAGGATTTGGACCAGAACCCGAAGTGCTTGGAGCATTATATTCATTGAAAAAAGGGAATACTTCTAAACCAATAAAAGGAAATATGGGCGTTTTTGTCATCAAAGCAATTGATGTTACCGAAGCTCCAGTAATTCAAGATTATGCTCCTGTTAAAATGCAAATATATGGATTGTTTAATTCCATTGCAAATTATCAAATTAACCGAATTCTCGAAAAAGCTGCTAATGTTAAAGATAATAGAGTTTTATTCTATTAATCTTCCAAAATATTAATAATTATAAAAGGAGAAAAGCAATTTTTCTCCTTTTTTTTTGTGAAAAGTATATTACAAAAAGCTTATTAGTTCTGCTCCTGAAGCAGCTTTTCAACTAAAAATGGAACTCCAATTCCTGCAGTTTCTTTGATAAAAGTGAGATTTTTAATGTTTGCAGTTTTACAATCTTTTGGGTCAATGAGGTATTTGGGTACGAGGGGTTTCACAAAATCAACTAAGCCAGCAGCAGGATAAACATTAAGTGAGGTGCCAACAATAATAAAAATATCGGCTTGCGATGAAATTTCTGAAGCTAAAGAAATCATAGGAACAGCTTCACCAAACCAAACAATGTGTGGTCGCAATTGAGAACCTTTGCTACACAAATCACCCCATTTTAATTCCCAACCTTTTATATCGTAAATCAATGAATCATCAATGGTACTCCTCGACTTCTTCAACTCACCATGCAAATGAAGCACTTTTTTAGAACCCGCTCTTTCGTGCAAATCATCTACATTTTGAGTGATAATCTCCACCTTATATTTCTTTTCCAATTCAACCAAAGCAAGATGAGCCGCATTTGGCTTAACATCCATTAATTGCTTTCTGCGTTGATTATAGAACTCTAAAACTAATTTAGGATTTCTCTCCCATGCTTCGAAGGTTGCAACATCTTCAATTCTGTATTCTTCCCACAATCCATCGCTATCTCTGAAAGTTTTTATGCCACTTTCCTGACTAATACCAGCACCAGTTAAAACAACAATTTTTTTCATGCTGCAACTTAATTATACACAACTTTAAATGTTTTGTTGATTTGCAATCCTTTAATTTTTAGAAAGTAGATTCCTTTAGGCTGTTTTGAAATATCTATCATATTATTTATTGAATTATAGGACTTTTCAGAAACAACATTGCCTAAAACATCGATAATACTTATGGATACATCATTCATTGTTTTATCAGAAAATATCAAATTAAACTTTCCATGATTTGGATTAGGAAATATACTGACAATTGCCTTATTCAAGGCTGATTCATCAATTTTATTGCTATGGTTTTTTATATGAATAAGCATTGAATCTGATTTTACATTGTTTGAAGCATCCCAAGCAGTTACTTTGAAGTAATATTGTCCATCAGGATAAAGCACCGTATTGAAACTACACAATTGGTCAGCACTTGAGATTGAATCATCTCCATTAGAATTGGTAACTATTTGATAATAATCTCTATCATCATAATTACCAATGGAGAAACAAGAAACATCGCGAGAATAAATTGTATTTAAGCATAATGTAGTATAATTATTAGTTATATATTCATCGAGAGGCATATCATAAGTGAATGCCAAATTATCAAATATAATATTATTGGCATTATCAAAAGGGTGCATACTATATCTTAATTTATATACATCTAATTTCCAAGTAGAATTTACTTGGTCGTAAATTTTTGTAATAAATTCAACATTTCCATACACACTATCTGGTTGAATATAGCTTCCATTAGCCTTTTTCCTAATTGCAAATTTATTGCTACCAATAGCATTCATAAAAACAGGAGTTGTATTATCTACAATATTTGTTACATCGATTAATGGATTGTTGATTGTCCACCAATTTCCATCCCAAGTGGCTCCTGATGCTTGAATTCTGGCAAAATGACAATGCGTAAAGTTATAAATGGGCCATTCTACTAAAGTTCCCACAACAGAACCTTGAGAAACTATATCTCCAACTAAATATGGTATGGAATATTGATTAGTATGAGCATATAAATAACCAACAGATTCGCCAGAAGTAGCATTATTAGATATTGCAATTCTCCAATGAAGGCTTCCACTAGTTGTTAAAATTGCTTTTACCACTCCAGCTTTTACTGCATAAACATTTTCATTTGGGTTACCCAAAAAATCAACACCAGGATGAAGATATTGCGGCGAACCATAATCTTGTATTTCGGCATAACTGTTTCCTATAGGATATTGTACATTATTTTCGTTGTATCTAATGGGTCCACGAATCGGCTCATGCAGGTATCCCTTATTTTTTAAGGTATCATATATCAAACTTGGCTCAGAAATACTGTTGAAATTATAGTTTTCTTTTTGCAATTCCACAAACTCATTGAAATTAGCTGTTTCAAAAAGTGTAAAAATAAAGCCTTCTTTATTCTCAATTCTATTTACAAAATATAATTTATTATTATAAACAGCAGCATCAAAAAATCTACTATTGAACGTATAAACCAACTGACTAACGCCATTTTCAATCAAATACATTTTATCTGTGGTGAAAACTATCAACTTATCATTGAAAAATAAAAGTTTTGATAATTGGTTTTCAAATTTATAGTTGGTATTTTTATAAAACAATGTATTGTCAATGTTGTTTCCATAAGCTGGATTTCCATCATTATCAATATTAAAAATCAATGAAGAAGCGTATTTAAACTCTTTTAAACTTTGAATATTCAATACTGTCAAATAACCAGCATTATAAAATGCAACATAGTATTTATTTTCAGAGGTTATTAAATTGATTACCTGTTTGTAGTCTTTAATAAATAACAATTCTCCATTAGCATTGTATAATCTAATCTTACTCGGAACATTCTCTTCCAAATTGGTAATGGTTAAATAGCCATTAGTGGTTTCAAGCAAACTATTGCCTTCTAAAACCATATTATTTACAATAACTTGATAAGTATTTTTATTCTCAATATATTTAAAAGACTTATCAGTATAGGTTTCGATAATTATATGTCCACAATTATTAATTTTTTGAGAAAAACTAAAAAACGGAAACATGAATATTAGAAGGAGAAAAACAGCTTTTTTCATCATTAAAAATAGATTTAATTATTTTTTTCTTTGTTTAATTACTTCATATAAAAGCACTCCAGCAGCAACGGATACATTTAAAGAAGCAATTTCGCCAAACAAGGGGATTTTTACAAAATTATCAGAGAGTTTGAGTAGTTCATGGGAAACTCCATCTTCTTCTGAGCCTAATATAACTACAGTTGGTTTAATGTATTCAACCTCATCAAATAATTTATCGGCTTTTTCGGAACAAGCCACTATTTGCAACCCACTTTTTTTAAGATATTCAAGGGTTGTTCTTAAATTAGATACCCGACAAACAGGCACCTTTAGCAAAGCACCAGCAGATGTTTTAATGGCATCACTATTTACCTGTGCAGCACCTTTGTCAGGAATAACAATGCAATCAACTCCAGCACATTCTGCTGTACGAGTGATGGCTCCAAAATTACGCACATCTGTTATTCGATCAAGCACAAGTATTATCGGGTTTTTCCCCTTTTCAAATAAAAAAGGAACCACTTCTTCAATAGTTTGATAGGTAATTGCTGCTAAATAACCTATTACTCCTTGATGATTTTTGTTTGTCAAACGATTGAGCTTTTCAATAGGAACATATTGACAGGCAATATTTTTATCTTTTAATATTTTCCTTAATTCTCCATAAGTTTCCCCAGTAAGTCCTTGTTGAACCATCAATTTATCGATTTCTTTTCCCGATTTTAACATTTCAATAACTGGTCTTAAACCAAATATCATTGTTTCATCGTTCTTTTTACTGTCGTTTCTCTTATGGTTATGATTTAGATATTTATTCATATTGGTATTCTTTATTTAATTTAAATTACATTTGTTCTGGAACATCAATACCAAGCAAATGCATGGCTGATTTTATTACTTTCCCTGTTTTTTCTGATAGTGCGAGTCTGAAACTGCATATATTTTTATCTTCTTCTTTAATAATGGGGTAATCGTGATAGAATTGATTGAATTCTTTGGCTAACTCATAAATATAATTGGCAACCAATGCAGGACTGAAGGTATCACAAGCTTCTTTGATGGTCTTAGGATATTCATAAAGCAATTTAATCAGTTCCTTCTCTTTGCTATTAATAGAGGTTTCTAAAGGGTAATTGTTTATGACAATATGGTTTTCTTTGGCTTTTCTAAAAATGGATTGTATTCTTGCATAAGTATATTGAATAAAAGGACCCGTATTGCCATTAAAATCAATAGATTCTTCAGGATTAAACATCATATTCTTTTTGGGGTCCACTTTTAAAATAAAGTATTTAAGAGCAGCCAGTCCAATTTGTTTAAACAGCAATTCCGATTCTTCAGTTGTCAATCCTTCCGCTTTACCTAATTCGTTCCCTTTTTCTTTGGCTGTTCTAATCATTTCGTCCATTAAGTCGTCAGCATCAACCACAGTGCCTTCGCGAGATTTCATTTTGCCTTCTGGTAACTCCACCATACCATAAGATAAGTGGAAGATATTCTTTGCCCATTCCTTACCAAGTTTCTTTAAGACCAATTTGAGTACCTCAAAATGATAATTTTGCTCGTTACCAACTACATAAATTAATTTTTCTGGCTTGTAATCATCGTAACGAAGTTGTGCTGTCCCTATATCCTGAGTCATATAAACCGAAGTACCATCCGAACGAAGCAATAATTTTTCGTCTAAGCCATCATTAGTAAGATTTACCCATACAGAGCCATCTTCTTTTGTATCAAATGCTTTATTTTTAACACCTTCTGTTACCAATTTTTTTCCTAACAAATAGGTTTCCGATTCATAATAAGTGTTATCGAAATTGATTCCAAGTGTTTTATAGGTAATATCGAATCCAGCATAAACCCAACTGTTCATTTTTTTCCACAAAGCAATGGTATCAGCATCACCAGCTTCCCATTTTTGAAGCATTTCTTGGGCTTTAAGGATTAAAGGAGATTTTTTGGTAGCTTCTTCCTCTGTTAATCCATTTTCAATTAATGTTTTAATCTCTTCTTTATATGCTTTGTCAAATGCTACATAATACTTCCCAACCAGCTTGTCTCCTTTAAGCTTTTCTGTTGGTTCTTCTCCGTTTCCTAATAATTGCCAAGCCAACATCGATTTACAAATGTGAATCCCTCTGTCATTAACAAGATTAACTTTTACTACTTTGTTACCATTTGCTTTTAGTATCTCGGCAATAGACCAACCTAGCAAATTATTACGAATATGACCTAAATGCAAAGGTTTGTTGGTGTTAGGTGAAGAATATTCAATTACAATGGGAGCTGATAAATTGCTTTTTAAGCATCCATAATTCTCTTTCGTTGAAATACGCTTCAGAAAATCAACCCAATAGGTATTTTTAAAACTAATATTTAGGAATCCCTTTACAATATTAAAGGAATTAATTTGGTTGATATTATTCTTTAAATAGTTTCCAATATCTTCGGCAGTTTGCTCAGGTGATTTTCTGGAAATCTTAGTAAATGGGAATACAACCAAGGTAAAATCTCCTTCAAACTCCTTTCTGGTTTTTTGTGTAGCAATCGCACTCTTCAAAACAACTTGACCGTAGAGACTTTCTATGGCTTTTATTGTATAATCAATCAGCAAATCTTCCATCATCATCATTTTTATAACATTGCAAGAAGCAAAATTACACATTTTTTCCTAAAAACATCTAAATATAACTTACAATATTTTAACTTATTAGCGATATTTATCAAATAATATTACTGAAAATAGTGAATTACAAAAAATCCATATTTAAATTATTTGATAAAATTAATACAAACACTATTTTAATTAACTCAGACTAAAGAAAATCAAATAAAAGCTTAAATCATTAACAATCTGCATAAAAAAATATTTTTCATGAAGCTTGGTTTGAATACTTAAACTTGTATCTTTGCCAAAATATTTATTTATAAACCATTCAACAAAAGAAAGTAGAGGTAAGTAATGATTAAGAAAAACGTTATTATTATTGGAGCAGCTGGAAGAGATTTCCATAATTTTAACACCTATTTTAGAGGCAACGCAAGTTATAATGTAGTTGCTTTCACTGCCGCACAAATTCCAGACATTGATGGCAGAAAATATCCAAAGGAACTTGCAGGTGAAGATTTATACCCAAGTGGTATTCCAATTCACTCACAAGATGACTTAGCAAAATTAATTAAAGATTTAAAGGTTGACGATTGTGTTTTTTCATACAGTGATGTCCCTTATCCAAGAGTGATGAACATTAGTGCTTTGGTAAATGCTGCCGGTGCTAATTTTGTTCTGCTAGGGACTAAAGATACTATGCTAAAAAGCACCAAACCCGTTATTGCAGTTGGCGCTACAAGAACTGGTTGTGGCAAAAGCCAAACATCAAGACGAATTATTGAAGTTTTGATGGAACAAGGCTTAAAAGTTGTTGCTGTTCGTCACCCAATGCCTTATGGCGATTTGAACGCACAAAAAGTACAACGTTTTGCAACAGTAGAAGATTTGAAAAAACACAAATGTACTATTGAAGAAATGGAAGAATACGAACCACATGTTGTACGTGGAAACGTTATCTATGCTGGCGTTGATTACGAAGCAATATTAAGAGCAGCCGAAAAAGACCCAGATGGTTGTGATGTTATTTTATGGGATGGTGGAAATAATGACTTCCCATTTTACAAACCTGATTTGATGTTTGGTGTAGCCGATCCTCATAGACCAGGTGCAGAAGTTGGTTATTATCCTGGCGAAGTTGTTGCCCGTATGTCTGATGTTATTGTTATCAATAAAATTGACACAGCATCTATGGAAAACATTCAAATAGTTAGAGATAACATCGCAAAAATTAATCCTAATGCTATCGTTATTGATGGTGCGTCTCCATTAACAGTTGACAAACCTGAATTAATTAGAGGTAAAAAAGTATTAGTTGTTGAAGATGGTCCAACCTTAACTCACGGCGAAATGAAAATTGGTGCCGGTACTGTTGCAGCTCATAAATTTGGTGCAGCAGAACTCGTTGACCCACGTCAATATGCTGTTGGTAAATTAGCAGAAACTTTCAAAATCTATCCTAATATAGGAACTTTACTTCCTGCTATGGGTTATGGCGATCAACAGGTTAAAGACCTTGAAAAAACTATCGAAAACACTCCTTGTGATGTGGTAGTTATTGCTACTCCTATTGATTTAAATAGATTAGTAAAAATTAACAAACCAACCGTGAAAATCGGTTACGAATTACAAGAAATAGGCAAACCTGATATGCCAGATGTATTGTGCGACTTTATTAAAAAGCACAATCTTGTCAAAAAAGGTTGTTCTTGCTGTAATTAATTTTTTTTTTTTGAAAAGGCGATTTTTAATCGCCTTTTTTTTTGATTAATTTTTTAAATTTGAAAAACAATTCTAACCATAAAATGAAAAACAAAAGTTTAGTATCAATCAATGATTATAGTAAAGAAGAGCAATTAGCTATTCTGGAGTTAGCTGCCAACTTTGAGAAGAACCCAACTCAAAAAATTCTCGAAGATTATGTGATAGCAACTTTGTTTTTTGAGCCATCTACCCGAACCCGCCTTAGTTTCGAAAGCGCTGTTTCTCGATTAGGTGGCAAAATCATCGGTTTCTCTGATGCTTCATCTACAAGTGTTAAAAAAGGGGAATCGCTTAAGGATACCATTAAAACTGTATGCAACTATTCTGACCTTATTGTAATGCGACACCCAAGAGAAGGAAGTGCTCGCTTTGCCAGTGAAGTTGCCTCTGTTCCAATTATCAATGCGGGAGATGGAGCTAATCAGCATCCTACACAAACACTTCTTGATATGTACACTATCAAACAAACACAAGGAAGATTAGACAACTTGAACATAGCTTTTGTAGGCGATTTAAAATATGGAAGAACTGTACATTCATTAGTTATGGCACTTTGTAATTTTAATTGTACTTTTCACCTTGTTTCTCCTTTTGAATTGAAACTACCTAGCTCTGTGAAAATTCATATTAAAGAAAAAAACTTAGAATACTATCAATATACTACGATGGATGAAATTTTACCAAAAGTAGATATATTGTATATGACCAGAATTCAGAAAGAACGTTTCTCTGACCCAATAGAATATGAGAAAATAAAGAATTCGTACATATTGAGTAATGATATGCTCAACAATACTAAGGACAATTTAAAAATATTACATCCACTTCCTAGAGTTAACGAAATAGATGAGGATGTTGATGATAATTCCAAAGCATATTACTTTCAACAAGCACTGAATGGTGTGTATGTTAGACAAGCATTAATCACTAAAATTTTAGGAATTAAATAATTATGGAAACAAAAGAATTTAAAGTATCGGCAATAGAAAATGGTACGGTAATAGACCATATTCCAGCTAAGAATGTGTTTCAGGTAATAAAAATATTGAACCTCGAGAACTATGATAACCAGATTTTATTTGGTACCAACTTAGAAAGTAAAAAGTATGTAACCAAAGGCATCATTAAAGTGAGTAATAAGTTCTTTAAAACAGATGAAATCAATAAAATAGCATTGGTTGCGCCTCGTGCCACGCTTATTATCATAAAAGATTATAAAGTAGTCGAGAAATCTTCGGTTCAGATTCCTGATGAAGTGATTAAAATTGTAAAATGCTTCAATCCTAACTGTATCACCAATCACGAAAAAGTAGAAACAAAATTCACGGTAACTTCTAAAGAAGAATTAAAACTTCGCTGTCATTATTGTGAGAAAATAACCGATAAAAAGAATATGACTTTTGTGTAAAAAATACTTGGCGTAAAACGAAGTTCTTAAATTAAATAGCTTTATTTTTGTTAATCAAATAAAATTTAATAAATCTAATATTATAAATCATGAAAAAAATAAACATTACGTTCTTATTACTGTTGTTCACCGGATTAACAGTTTTTGCTCAAACCCCTAAAAACAAAGGTTATTTTAAACAGTACAAACCTGGCTATTTTCAGAATTCTATTTTGAAAGGAATTGATGATTTTACAACTAAAACCGAAGTAGCTCCCGCTCCTTCAAAATCATTTAAAATTGATTTAACGGGTATGGTATTGCCTAATGATATTGATTTATATAAACGAGAATGGTCAACACCACCTATTTCTCAAGGAGCAACTTCTACTTGCTGGTGTTTTTCAACCACTTCTTATTTTGAAACCGAAATTTATAGACTTACCAAACAACAAGTGAAACTTTCAGAAATGTACACGGTTTATTGGGAGTATGTTGAAAAAGTTGCCAACTATGTAAAACAAAGAGGCAACTGCGAATTTGGCGAAGGCTCCGAAGGAAATGCGGTTACAAGAATTTGGAAAAAATATGGCGTTATCCCAGAAAGCGATTACAATGGCATGAAACCTGAACAAACCTTCCAAACTCACGATAAAATGTTTGCTGAAATAGAATCATATTTGAAATCAATCAAAGCAAGCAATGCTTGGAACGAAGATATTGTAGTATCAACAGTTAAATCAATTATGAATACGTATATGGGCGTTCCTCCTACCAAAGTAACAGTGAATGGAAAAGATATGAGCCCACAAGATTATTTGAAAAATGTGTTGAAATTAAACTTGGATGATTATATTGATGTAACTTCGATAATGGAAGCTCCTTATTATGAGAAATGCGAATATAAAGTTCCTGACAATTGGTGGCATTCTAAAGATTATTATAATGTTCCTTTAGATGTTTATATGAGTATCGTTAAGAAATCTATTCGTTCAGGATATACTATTGCTATTGGTGGCGATGTTTCTGAATCAGGTTTTGAATCATTTGCTCAAGTGGCTATTATTCCTTCTTATGACATTCCTTCGGAATATATTGATGAAAATGCCCGTCAATTCCGTTTTAGCAATAATACTACTACCGATGACCATGGCTTACATTTGGTAGGTTACTACGAAAAAGATGGCAAAGATTGGTATCTAATAAAGGATTCCGGTTCGGGTTCGCGTAATTGTGGTAAAGATAGCAAGAATTTTGGTTATTATTTCTTCCACGAAGACTACGTGAAACTTAAAATGATGGATTTTATGGTTCACAAAGATATGATGAAGGACGTTTTAAGTAAATTTGACAAGAAATAATTTTGATTCTTACTTTTAAAAAAACGCTGTGAGTAACATTGATGGGTTATTTCACAGCGTTTTTTATTAAGAGTTGCTGAATAATTTTAAAAATATTGATAGTTCTTAAAAACAAATTGTAAGCAATATTCAGTATTTCTTTAGATTTCTAATAATTCCAATCTTTTTTATTATTGTAATTTTGTTTTCAAAAACAATCCTTTGTTTTTTTTCTGGTAATCGTTTTCAATATCTTTCACCTTTTTATTTACCGATTTCCCTTTATTGAAACGATAACTTATTTCTAACATTACAATATTCTTAAGAATACTAATGTCATTATTCACTGTTTCTTTATAAGTATCCGTTTTCAAATAACTTCCTTGTTTAAAATCAACGCCCCAAGCTATAGGTGGGAAATATAAAAGCATTACACTCAACTTTTGCTTAAAGAAAGGTTGTTGAACAAAAGTTATCCAAAAATCGTTGTTCCATTTGTTGTACCCTTGAGCTGTTATATTTTTAAAAATCCCTTTTTGGTATTGAACGCCAGCTACTGTTCCGTGTTTCTCATTTACATAAACCAACTGACTCGACATCGTCCAATCATTTACGTTATTAATTTTATCCCCATATTTGATGCTACTATTATAAAAATCGGCACTTGTTTCGAGGAAAAGATATTTTCTTAGCGGGATGGTTAGTCTTACTTCAGTGCCAAAATTTTTATATACTCCATTATTGCTTAACTTGTATTCAAATACGCTATCGGGCCTCATAGTTCCTATTTCTGTAATATAGTTATTTGCATAGTGGAAGTAAGGTTCTATGGTTGCCAAACCTCCCATTATATTGGTTTGTAATGATATTTTATGTGTTACTTCAGGCTTTAAATAAGGATTTCCAGTTCTTTCAGTTTGTTGGTCAATTAAGGTTGTAAATGGACTTGTTTGGTTCATTGTTGGATAATTGCTACTGGCTCTGTATTTCAGTTTGAAATCAATAATTTTACCTGGTTTATATTTAATATCGGCATAAGGCTGATATATAATGTAATTGTGCTTTTGTTCGTTAGAGTTGGGAGAACTTGTTTCGCCTGCACAACCAAATTTAATGCCCAATTTATCATTTACCTGCCACGAAAAATAACTATATAGTTTGTTGCGCAAATCGGAATATTTAAATTTATTGGTGTATGCAGAATCTAATTCAACTATACTTAAATTGCTATGAGAAGCTTGCCAAGTATTTCCATAACCAACTTGTAAATTTGTTTTTTTATTAAAAGTATGGGTAAATTCTACATACGATTTCGTTCTATTTTCTTCATTCGTTCCATCCTCTGTTCTTGATAATAGCAATTTTTCTTTTGTAATGCTGTTAGATTTGTCGCTATAATTAGAATAAGTGAAATTAGAATTTATTACATTGTTTTCATCCAATTTCCATTCATAGAAAAGAGTATTTTTTGAGTTAGTGTTTCCAGATTTGTTGATGCTTTCAAAAGTATAATTATCAAAAACCAACTCATTATTGCTGAATAACATATTATACAATACATTGGTTTTATTTTTATTAAAAGGTTGAGCTTGCAAGTTACTTTCAAAACTGATGGTATGTTTAGGATTTAGATAATAATCTGCTCCCAAGGTGTAATTATTATAAAGTTGATTGACATTGGTGTTTACATCTTTGTCATCATTTGGAACTTGGTTAATAACCAAACCATTGGTGTATTCTCTTTTTCTTGAGGAGTTTAAGTTAAAACTACTGGTAACATTGTTATATTTAGCATAAACGTTTATTTTATTATAGGTATAATTGAGCGATGCCGAAAAATCGGATTGCACCGGAATATATTTTGTTTTAATAGCATCGGGGTCTTGCATCGTTCGCTCGCTCACAAATACTTCGGAACCTTGATAATCTTTTTTAAGAATAATGCTTATCACCGCCGAATAACCCTCCAACGCATAACGACCACCTGGGTCGCGAATAATTTCTATCTTTTTCAACCTATCGGGTGCAAGGTTTTTAATATATTCTTGGTCTTTTTGCATCCCATCTACCAATATAATTACTTTATCATTGTTATCTACTTTGATGGTGTTGTTGTATCTATCGAGATCCACGCCATTTAGTTTATCTAAAACCTCTTTGGTGTTTGAAGTACCTTCTTTCAATTGATCGGTAACAATTTGCACATCCTTATCCAGCTTATTTTCATACGAGTTAGATTTAATGGTTACTTCTTTTAAGCTGGTGGCATCTTCTTGGAGTTTTAAAATCCCAAGGAATTTTTTATCGCTTACGTTAATAGATTTGATGGTATCGGATTTATAACCAATAAAACTGATCACCAGATTATAAGTGCCAGGAAAAACAGGAATGGTAAAAAAACCCTTTTCATCAGTTATTCCGCCCGTAATAAGGCTATCTTTTTGATTAAAAACTGCAACGTTGCAAAACTCCATATTTACTTTTGTTTTAGCATCTTTCACTTGCCCAGAAATTTCAACTTGCCCTTTAGCAATTATGGTATTGCTATTAGCAACTGTTTTATTGCTAATGCCAATAAATGCACAAGCTAATAATAAACTAAAAACGTAAATTCTCTTCATAAAAATAAGGATTGGTTCAACTTTATATAATTTTTAATTATAGCTATGACGCACTGAAGGTATTAAATGTTACAGAATTTAAAAATGGGTAAACAGGTAAACGAGAATTTGAAAATACGATAATTGTTCATTGCACATTGAAAAGCTATACCACAAAGTAACTCAAAGTTTTGCACAAAGTTCCGCAAAGTAAAAACTATATTGCACAAAATATCTTTTTCTTACAATTGAATTTAGCTGCATGAGCAAAGAAATATTTGAATGAACCCAAGCAGTATGATGGCTATAGTGATGGGGAAAAAGCAGGCACAGCCTTCAATGATAGAATTGACGAGGCACAACCTTATCTGAATCGGGAAACAATTTATCAACAAAAACTATAGGATAATCTCCTGAGGTAGTACAAAAAAACCCTCTTCATTGGCGGGAAAATCGACTACTTTTATCACCGCTGCCAAATTAATGGCACCATATATATGCGGAAATAGTTTGTCATTGCTTGGCTTATGCTGCCCAACACTAATTGGTTTTTCATAGATTAGCTTCGATGTTAACCTTGTTTCATCAATACAAAGAATCGCTAATCCATGCTGTCCTTTGAAAATATGATTTGCCGTATCTATTGCCTGTTCTGATGTTGAACAGTGAATAAATCCTTCTTTCTTAAGAGAAGGTGCCATATAAGCTCCTTCCGCTTGGGCTTTTTCCCATTCTTTGTGTGTGGTAATGTGTAAAATCATATTGTACTCCTATTTTATTAATTTGTTCGGCTATGGCTAATTACTATGGGGCACAGCCTCATCCCCAACGGGTATTTTAATAATACATCCAATAGCCCTTCAAAATATTTTTAGAATTATATTCTATTGCGGGAAATGGTAATTTGATAAAAACCATTGCTTTAAAAACTTTGCTAAGAAATTTAGAGTCTGTTTTTATTTTAGTCCAATCAATATCTAATGAAAAAAGGTATTGGCGATATCTTTCCGTTTCGGGTATTTGAACTCCCCTATAATAGTTAATGTTTTTAAACTCCCCAAACATTCCATTTGCCCCATAACCAAAAGCCATATTTAACCAATTGGGAATTTTTTTAATCTTTGTCAGTTTTCCAATGGGAGCAGATAACCAATAAGTATGTCCGTTGTAATCATCAAAAATTCTTTCCACCGTAGTATTTCCAAGATAACCATTTGCCTTTTTGGCATAAGGAGATTCCCAATAACTAAACTTATATTTGATTAATTGCTCATTAAATAAAAGTTCTTGTCCAATTACAAACCCTGAACCAATTGCATTCGCAATCATATCGCCTTTAGAAAACCCCCAACCTTCATATAAACCATCAAAAACTTCAATGGGAGTTTGTAAAACCAATCCTAAAGCACCCCCATAAATAAGTGCTTTATTTCTTTTAACCCCTGCATTTCTATACCATTGATAAGCAACATAGCTTTCTATGTAGGCACCATAAAAATGCCCACATTTGTCCACTTGCAAATACCCTTTATTGTCATTGTAAAAATGAAATGGAACTCGTTGATGATCATTGTACCAAACATATTGTAGGTAAGACATTCCGCCAATATAAAAAGCACTTTCTGCCATAATCGCAGTGTAAAGTTTCTTCTTATTAATTGAATTGGAATCAATATGAACAATTGTATCTTGAGCAATAGTTTTGCCAGCAGTTAATTCTGCTAAAAATAGGATTAATAATAGGGTTGGCTTTATGCTTGTCAATTTTTTAAATTTATATTTCTTTTATTATTGGTTTATTGCTTGAGAAAAACATGGGGAAAAATGCTTAAATTTTTCTCGGAATTGATAACCCCTTCCATTTTGATATGCCACTTTAAACACTTGAAAATTGGCAATTTTCATATAATCAATCGTTTCTCGTTTAGCATATATTGTTGTTTGTACAAAGATAAAAAATGGATTGTGATTTTATAAATATCGTTTTACAAAATCAATCCCGATTTTTCAGTCTTCCAAGCTGCATGGCAAACAAGCAAAGCGTATCACGAACTCCTTAAAAATAAAAATTGAGAGTAAATGCCGCTTAAATTTGCCGAACATTTAGCATAGCGGGGGAATTAATTACACTCAACAAAGTGCAATGACTCAACAACAGAATCTGCTTTATGATTTCTGTTTTCATCTGTATCGGCTTTAAATCTATTGTAATTTTTGGTGAAGATACCATACCTACCCCTTTTAGACATAATATTTTTTATTTCTTCCGGAGTCATTATGCCTTCATTATTGTAACTTAAAAATATATATTTAACTTTTGCATTTTTAATAATATATTCAAATGATTTTAATGCATCATTTTGTTGAGAAAATTTTGATTTTTGATTTGAATAGTCTCTTAATCCAGTTTTTCCTTTAATAACAGGGTTATCGTATTTTGCAATTGTTTCTAATAAATGATAATTTGGTGCATACTGTCTATGATTATATGGAGGATCTAAATACAAAATGTCTCCTTCAACCTTATTTATTAAAATTTCTATATCTTCATTATAAACAAAATGTTCTTCATCATTATAAGAAAAGCAGGCGGGTTCCATAAAAAATGTTTTCTGAGCAGATTTCTTCAAACTTTTCAGAAAAGCCCCATAAACTGAAGCTGTATTGGCAACTTTATCAATATTTTCTATTAAAGTAGCAAGTAAGAAATAATATTCATTTTCATTGATTAGTTCCTTAACTTTCCATTCTTCAATTTTAGTCCTTATTGCATCAGTTTTTTTCCCATTTTTATCCGAATAATATTGTCTTTCAAATTCCGTATTCTTTGTACCACCTAAGCAATAATTATTATAAATAAATCCTTCAATTTCATTAATATTGTCTAAAAAATTACAAACCAACCTAGCTCTATCCTCAACTTCTCTATTTTCAAATTCTTTAATCTCATTTACCAAATTATTAAATTCTAAAATCTGGTGATTTCCAATATAATTTTTATTCAACACATAACTATAATACTGTAAATCATTAGCAATTATTTTATGACCTAATTTTTTAAAGTGTTGACCAACTATACCAGTACCAGCAAACAAATCGAGAAAAGTAAATTTTTTTTTATCCGTAATTTGATAAATAGATTGCTCTATAAATCCTAAAAGAGATTTTTTTGATCCAATATAATTCATAGTTTTATTTTATTGTATAAAGTAAAATTACAAAACATTTAACTTTATAAGTTTTAATTCCGTGTGTTTTGTGTTTATATTCAAAATTAATCTCGTAAGGATTATTTAGATCTGTGTTTTGTATTGTTTCAGCTATTCTGTTTATTGAGACATCTTCATCAAGATAGACTACTAAAAGCCTGCTATCAGCGCCAAATCTTCCTTCATCCTGATATTTGTAAAGATATTCAGCAACTTTTTCGGGATGATTGATTGCATATTCTTTCCAGGATTCTTTAAAGTCTTTTTGAAATTGAGCGGTAGGACTTTTTGCTACTTTTTGATCAAAAGAAAAGCCATTAATGAAAAAATCAACAGACCTTCTATGATTTAAAGTTGGTAAAATGTTATTATTTTTTTCGAAAATTAATGTCTCAATAAAATCATTTCTAACCGTATTGATTTCTTTTATTCGTCTGTACTTGACAGCAGCATGTTTAACTTTTTCATCTTTTTCAGAACCAGAAATTCCTTCAGCATTAACCCTTTGAACAAAACCATCAAAATCTCCCTGTGAAAAAGGCCAAGCTATTTTGTCAAGTTTAAGCTTATTCCATTCGTCCAGCAAAATATTCATAGTTGAATATGAATCTTTACCACTTTCATATTTTTTTGTTGATTTAAATAATTCTCTTATTATTTTTATTCCTGAATTATAATCCCAATATTCAACAATTTTTGTCCACAATTCTTCATTTTCAATAGAGAGTATCTTTTCGCCTTGTTTTTTCCCTCTTGAAATAGTTCTAAAAGGTAAATTAAAACCTTTTATTTTTTGTAATTCTATCAAAAACAAAGTTGCTTGTTCTTTGTTTCCAATAATCTTTTTCGCAATATCAGTTGAAAAGGTTTCTTTCAGATTCATAACTTATGATTTAAAAATAAAAATATATTCATGTTTAAAAATATAGTAATCGCTTGTTAGAGCTCGATATCGCCAAATTCCTTCTTTGTTTAATTTAGCTCTATTACCTTCCATATTTTTAACAATAACGCTTTTTAGCACCATTCCTAATTTTTGTGCTTCATTCATACAATAAAAACCTAAAGGTATCCATTTCCCAGCTGAGTATTTATCTCCAATGACAATGGCTAAGTATCTTTCTTTTTCTAAAATTTCCATAGTATTTTGCAAAACCAAACTGAATTTATTTAAAAAATCTTGTAAAGATATTGCATTTGAGAGATCGTTTTTTAAATCACTAAATTTAATTATATCTGAATATGGTGGTTGTATAA
>MNXO01000032.1:25551-27674 GCA_001872995.1 Bacteroidetes bacterium CG2_30_32_10
TTTTATTATATTTTTCTAAAATGCTTTTAACATTATTTATAGTTTTTTTTTCAGTACTATCTCCAACTATTAATTCACTACAGGAATCAGTTTTATCAATTTTTGCTCTAATTTGTTCAATCAAATTTGCTTGGATATCAATACCAATATAATTTCTATTTAATGTTTCACACTCAAAAACTGTTGTACCATTACCTACAAAAGGATCAAAAACTATATCTCCTGTTTTTGTATATCTTAAAATTAATTGATGAGGAAGTTGAGGAACAAAATTACCATGATAAGAATTACTGTGTTTACCTGATTTATCTCTTTCTGAAATCAACCAAAGACTATCAGTCCATATCTCTGATTCTTTCCATTTGTCAATATTTATATCATTAAACTTGGTCATAAACTGATTTTATTATTTGTTTAAGTTTAATTGATTGAACCTTAAACTAATATTTTATTCCATCAAGAAAAAGTAAAAGTAATTCATTATCAAACAACAACCAAACGAATTTTATGAACAATAAACGTTAATAATTATTTATTCCTCCCAAACCACTGGTTTTAAGTTAAATGAATGGATAAAAAAGTAATTAACAACGAATTGTCTATAAAATTAATAATGTTTGGCACGGCAATTTTGCATGCCATCTGAGGCAAAATCTGTAAGATAAAAGGGATGAGGCATTGCCTCATCCCAACTGGGTAATTGCTTCGTCTCTTTAATTATTGGGTATGACACTCATTGCAACAATAAAAACAACCATTAACTTGATTGTAATTTTTTTTTGCTTCTGCCACATCAGCCCGACAATTGCTAAACTGTCCCAAATTTTTAAAATTTTCAGATACGGTCATTTTATTGCAACCTTCTACATGTACTTCATGATCACCTTTGTTATCAGTAAGTTTGTGTACATAATAATTTTCCATAATTTTTTTTTATTTTTTCCGCCTACTCTTTCTCTCAGCTTTTCGGCTTCCGCTGTGATGGTGTTGGTTTAAAGGTTCCACCTTTTCTAAAAGGTGGAACCTTTGAGGTTTATGGTACATTGTTTTACTTCACCTTATTCGCCAAATCGGCACCAGGTTTCAGTTTGTTAGAAATTACCCGAATAATGTCAGACTCCATACCAATAAGTATATCTTTTTTGATATAGCGAAACTTGTAGTAACGAGTTTCTGGTTTATTGGTAGCATTGAAACGAGTGTCTATAAAAGGAGATTGGGTAACACGTACCATTTCTGTCCATTCCATTTCAGCTTCAGTTTCTAACTCACTACCAGCAGGAGTGCCTGCATCGGCAGGTACATGGTATGGAACACCTGCAAACACAGCTACGCCATCCATTTCTTTTTTCATAAAGTCAAGCGATATGCCATCAGAAGAAACCGATTTAACGCTCACCAATGGTTTAATGGTGTCGAGGTCCACCGATTTTTCGGGACCTATGATACCGAGGTTTTTCCCAATAGACTCATCGTAATTGGGATGATTTTTGATGCGTTGCACCAATTTTCCGATAATTTTAAATATACCCGCTGGTGCCGCATCGGGTGCCACTGGCAAAGTGGGCATAGTTGGAAACGAACTCAGGTGCGAACCAATGGCACCTTCGGCAAGTAGGTCTTTATACTTGGTCCATTCGTGTTCTTCCCAATTAAAAAGATTTGCTACCTGCAGCACATAGCTATAGGCAAGTGCAAATTTTCCTACTTCAGCAATTTCAGCGGCGGTTAAGCCCAAACTGGCACCCACTGCTTGTAATTCGGTAGAAAAAGTGTCTAACCATTTTTCCCGATTGCTGTCGGGTCTTGGCAAATAAAATCCTTTAGTCATAAATTTAGAATTTTAAGTTAATAATCAATGCTGAATTCAAATCACAAATGCAACTTTTTGGTTAAGCAAATTTAGGTTAAAAAATTCATTAGGTGTTAAAAAATTTAATTTTTTTCTTGGACGATTATTTAAAATTTCTTGAACTCTTTGCACCTCATCGATAGAGATATTTTCAAATGAAGAACCTTTAGGGAAATATTGTCTTATTAAACCATTTGTATTTTCATTAGCACCCCGTTCCCACGAATGATATGGTCTTGCAAAATAGAAATCAACATCTAATCCTTTACTT
>MNXO01000109.1 GCA_001872995.1 Bacteroidetes bacterium CG2_30_32_10
CTTTAGCAATACTAATGAATCGCCCTGTTGTGTTAATTGTTCTTTTCTTAACTCCTCGTCAAATAAGCCTCTTGGATTTTTGTTTTTCATAAAAATATTATTTTTTCAGCTAATATAAGCCTTTTATAAATACCAACAACAATAAGTTATTAACATTCTATTGTTTATAACTTTATTAAATTTGATTTCTTTGATTGATATGAATTGTAGAGTTTTTAGAGATGCCCAAAAGCTATATAACAATAGAAAATTTGACCTATGTTTAACTGTTAAAACTTACTAATATTAATAGAATAAGCAGTTTTTTCATTTTTATAACTTTAAATTTTTGGATTTAAGAAAATTTTACAAATTTATTATTATGATTTCACATCAATATCATCATAAAAGGAAATTCGTGTAGTTGAATTGCCAATATCAATACCCACAGCTGCTGCATCATTATTTTCTAAAGCTTCTTTTGAGTAAATGCAATATCCCTTGCTTGCACAGGTAGTTGGCTCAGGATAAACAATGATTTCTAGTAAATCTTTAAACTCTTTGTTGAAACAATCAAGTAATTCAGGATATAAAGCCCCTCCCCCCACAAGGTACATTTTTTTGCATTTACTAAAATCATTGTCTGTAAAGGACTTTTTTAACATCGGGCTAATTACTTCTTTGTAATAATTTAGCAATGCTCTTTTGCGGAACTCTTTAATATCAATATTTTTTCTATTCATAGTAAGCGTGCCAGTTTTAAAACCCATATCAAATTGATGTTCGGTAATTAACCCTACATAATAGGACTGCAACAATTCGCGAGCTAGCATATTAACCGCATATCTAATGCCTTGAGAGCTAACAAATGTTCTCTGAGTAATCCCATTTTCGTTACTAAGTGCGGCTTCAAATGTTCCATAACCAAGTCCTACAATAAAAAAACTTGATTTTTCTTCAGTTTCTCCTTTGCGAATAGCAATATCACATCCTTGAATTTCAGAAAGAATCATTGTTTTTATGACATTGGCATTCACTTGAGATATACCAAAATTGGTACAAGTGGATGCATCAAATTGAATGGTATGATTTTGTTGGATAAAATTAATAGCATCATTTCTATATAGCTGATAAGTAATAAAAGGAAATCCAGCCGTAACATAAAAAGGCATTTGTAGGTGGTTATAAGCAAGAAGCAAGCTTGTTTTTAGCAATAATTGATAATCGGTGTCAGTAGGAGCACTATTAATGCTTTTGTGAGGAGAAGAACCTTCTTCTAAAGCTAATTCCCCAATTATATAATAAACATCGCCATTCTTTAGCTTCAAACCATTTATAAGATTGTCTGATACTTTTTTTAATTCAAAATTGTTAATCTCAACAACACTTGGAAATGATAATGTCTTTATCATGATAATAATTCTTTCATCAAATTTAGAAATAAAAATTTAATTTTGAAAAAAATAATATCTTTACTTTATTAACTTTGTACTCATTATTAATTAAAAAATTAAGATTTATGGAAGCAAGTGAAAAAACAGGAACTGGTTGCTTAGGGGCAACAATGATAATTGTACCAATATTAGTATTGTTTATTATTTTTGGTATTTGGGGTTATTTTGCATACAATGGAATGGTTTCAAGAGAAGAAGCCACCAATGGACAATGGGCAAAAGTGGAAAGTGCCTACCAAAGACGTGCAGACCTTATTGGAAATCTCGTAAATACAGTTAAAGGTTATGCTACGCACGAAAACAAAACATTGGTTGAAGTTACCGAAGCACGCTCAAAAGTTTCTAATGTGAAGTTGGATGCTGACAATCTTTCCGAAACAGATGTTCAACAATTTCAACAAATGCAAGATGGATTAAGTGGTGCTTTATCTAAATTGATGGTTGTTGTGGAACAATATCCCGATTTGAAAGCCAATCAAAACTTTATGGATTTGCAAAATCAATTAAAGGAAACCGAAAATCTAATTCTTAACGAACGCAATGCTTATAATGATGTTGCTCAAAAATACAACGTCTATATCCGCAAATTCCCTAAAAACATTTTTGCAAGTTTATTTGGCTTTAAGAAAAAAGGATATTTTCAGGCAAAACCCGGTGCTGATGAAGTTCCTAAGGTTCAATTCTAAAACACAGCTAAAATGAAATTCAATTTATTTCGAATTTTGTGTTTTTCTTTGTTTTTGCTTTTTTGTAATCAAATAAATGCAAAGCCAATTGATAAAGAACAGGCGAAGAAAGTAGCTATTAACAAACTATACGAAATAGATAGTTATAAGAAAAGTAGTATTTTAAATGTTTACGAAATTAAAAACGAGCAGAAATACACATCTTTCTTTGTTATTACGATTACACCTAAAGGTTTTATTATTGTATCTGGCGATGATGATTTACCTCCTGTAGTTTCCTATTCGATTGATAATGAAATCGGGGATATTAATATTAAAACTAATCCTTTATTATCAATGTTGGCTTATGATTTAAAACTCCGATTAGAGGCGGTATCAAAGCTTCCTATAACTATTTTAGAAAAACGACATCAATTATGGAATAATTTGCTGACCAAATCGACTATTCCTCCAATTGATTTTCAGCAATGGCCCCCATCAGGAACAACAACAACCGGAGGTTGGTTACAAACCAACTGGACACAGAGTGCTCCTTACAATGCACTTTGTCCTTTAGATGGAGGTGGGGTTCGCAGCGTAGTTGGTTGCCCTGCCACAGCAATGGCTCAAATAATGAATTACCATAAAACAATTAATGCTGTTACTTTTTCCGACGCTGATGATTATTATCATAACTATGGTAGTGGTAATCAATATTGGATTGATAATGACTATGCAGCACGTCAATTTCCTTCTTTTCCACAATTGAATGGTTATCTTACCACTTTACAACAACATTATAACAACAATACCGCATTAACAAACAACGACAAAGCGGCTTTATCTTTTGCTTGTGGCGTTGCATCAAGGCAAGTTTTTAGATCAGATGGCTCTGGAACTTTTGGGGTTGACCAAGCAAGAGATGCTTATTTAAAATTTAACTGCAACACCTCCGAATTACTTATGGGTACAGATACTAGTATTTACACTCGTATGACTGCCAATATGAAAGTTGCTTTACCTGTTCATCTTGCGGTGATAAACAATGATACTACAGTTGGACACAACGTAGTAGTTGATGGTTATAACACCAACAATTATTATCACATCAACTTTGGATGGGGAGGTTCCTTTAACAACTGGTATTTAGTTCCGCAAGAATTGCCGTATTCATTAACTGTATTTGAAGGTGTGGTAGTTGATATTATGAAAAGCGGTGTTGGTTTGCCAGAGATAAATACAAATAGCTCAGACAATTTACTTATTTATCCAAATCCTGTTAATAATTGCGTTTTTATTAAATCTACTGATGGAAATGAAACCGATTTATTTGTTGAAATCTATTCTATTACTGGAATATCTGTTTATGCTGGTTCCCTGTTCAATGGTAATGGTGGTATTGATGTATCTGGTTTAGCAAAAGGAATTTATTTATTAAAAATAAACAGCAGGGGTTTGTTTTATTACAAGAAAATAACAAAAAGTTAAAAGAAAGAAACCCTTGCAACTATTGAAGTTACAAGGGTTTCTTATTTTAAAAAAGTACCCGAGGTGGGAATCGAACCCACACGAGCGTGAACTCATTGGTGTTTGAGACCAACGCGTCTACCAATTCCGCCACCCGGGCATTAATTTTTATGAAGCACAAAGATATAGTTTTTTTTTATGCTTCAAAAATAAATCTTGCTTTTCTATTGTATCTTTTTACAATAATTCATTTGCAATATTTGCCAACTCTGAGCGTTCTCCTTTTTCTAATCTAACGTGTGCATAAAGAGGATGATATTTGATTTTATCAATTAAGTGCGACAATCCATTACTTTGAGCATCGAGATACGGTGTATCAATTTGATTGACATCCCCAGTAAAAATAATTTTAGTATTCTCACCTGCTCTGGTAATAATGGTTTTTATTTCGTGTGGAGTAAGATTTTGTGCTTCATCAACAATAAAACAAATATTCGAAAGGCTTCTCCCTCTAATATATGCAAGCGGTGTAATAATGAGCTTTTCGTTTTCAAGCGCTTCTGTAATAAATTTATGCTCGTGGTCTTTTTCACTATATTGGTTTTGAATCATTTTAAGATTATCGAAAAGTGGCTCCATAAAAGGAGAAATTTTCGATTTAATATCGCCAGGCAAGAAGCCAATATCTTTATTACTCAAAGGAACAATGGGACGAGCAAGGTATATTTGTTTAAAATATCGCTTTTGTTCTAGTGAACCAGCAAGAGCAAGTAATGTTTTTCCAGTACCAGCAACTCCTTGAAGAGTAACCAACTTCGCTTCCATGTTGGCAATTGCGTGTAAAGCGAACACCTGTTCTGCATTACGCGGCATAATTCTGTATGCAGGGCGTTTTTCAAGCTTTTCAATTCTTTGCGTAATGGGGTTATAGAATGCCAATACCGAAATACTATTGTTTTTTAGAATAAAATAGTGATTTGGAATAGGAGATGCTTCGCCAATATCATCAGGTTTGCAAAACCCTTCTTTGTATATGGAATCTATCACCAAAGGGTCAACGTTTTCGATGGTGCTTTTCCCAACATAGAGAAATTCCACATCTTTTATTTTACCTGTTTCAAAATCTTCGGCAGTAAGATTAAGGGATTTCGCTTTAATACGTAAATTAATATCTTTGGTAACAAGCACTACCTTGCGATTAGGGTTTTCTTTGCTAATAGTTAAAGCTGCATTCAAAATACGATGGTCTGGTTTTCTATCATCAAATACCTTTCGAGCATCCAATCCATCAGCATATTCGTTCATAATCACTTTGAACTTTCCAGAACCCTTCTCTTCTAATGGTAACCAATCGCTTAGCGTATGGTTTGTTGATAAACGATCTAAGATGCGAATAAATTCTCTTGCCTCATAGTTAATGGTATCGCTTCCCTTTTTATAGTTGTCTAGTTCTTCTAACACTGTAATCGGAATAGCTACATCATTGTCTTCAAAGCTATTAATAGAATTGTGGTTATATAAAATAACCGAAGTGTCTAATACAAATATTTTTTTCTCTTTACTTTTTACTTTTGCCATATCCTTATTTGTTTTTTCTTTCAAATTTAAAATAAATTTGGTTTATATTTATCACCTCAAAGATTAATTTTTTAATAATTTTAATGAAACTACTTAAATTACTTCTAGTTTTAATAAGCATTTTCTCTATATCAGTTTATATTAGAGCTCCTTATATTGAAAAAGAGGTTCATCCAAACAACGAAACAAGCATCATTATGCTCACTGTGCTCGAAAACTGGCAATTAAAAGGAATTTCAAACTATTATTTTGCTCCAGTTATTACTTGGCAAAACGATGGTGATAAATATATGGCAAATTACAAAAGATTAGAAGATAATCGTGGCAATAACTATTATGTTTCTTATCCTCCGATGGCTTTTATATTTCCATATATAGTAAGTTCCTTTTTTAACATAGTACCTAACCAAATACTGCTTCAAATACTTAATATTATATTGCATTTTATAAGTGCTTTTATGGTTTACCTTATTATTTGCAAGTATTTTAAAAAGAATCCTCTTTTAGTATATGATGCAGCAATAGTTGGATTTATTTCTTATACATTCATCCCAGTATTATTATATACACATACCTTCGATTTCTTTTCAGAAATGATGGGTCAAGTATTTTTCTTATTAGGTATATATTTGTTTCAATTATTAGAAGCAAAAAAGGATATTCCAAATAATAAACTATTGCTTTTATTTGGTTTAAATATATTCATATTAATATACACCGAATGGATAGGCATATTTTTTGCATTCACATTGCTATTTATATCGATAACAAACTATCGGAAGGAAATAATCTACCAAAAGCTTATTAAAACAATATGTTTATTTTCATTATTATCAATTTTACTAATCATTTCTCAATATAATAATATCAATGGGTTTTCAAATTTAGCAAGGAGTCTATCGTTGCGTTTTTTGGAACGAAGCGGTTTATTTGGGAAGCATTATAGTGATTTAGGCATAAGCTATACCAATCCAAACTCTTATCTTCTACTTTTTCAACAAGTCCATCAAACGCTTATCGGATTTGGGTACATTGCCATTTTGTTATTGTTATGGTGGTTAATAAAAACTAAATATCACATAAAACGATTGTTTTCAATAAATGTATTGATAATTATTATTTTATTTCCTGTTATTTTAACCTTTTTTGTTTTCTTTAACGCCACAGTTATTCATTATAACTGGTGGGCGAGATTTGGACTAATAATCTCTATTATTATTGGGTTGTTGTTTAATAAGCTATTTGATAAACCAACAAATTTAAAAAATAGAATTTTATTAGGTTTTATAGAGATTATTGTAATAACAGTTACAATAGCTTTTTCCATCATATCCTTTAGAAATCATGCTAAATTTATTTCAACCGAAAGCCCAAAGCTCAAATACATAAGTACAATAGTAAAACAAAATTCACACGATAATGAATCTATATTTATCAGTCTTCCCATCGATATGAACTATTATAACACCTATCTTTGCTATATGTGTAAAAGAAATATGGTGAATGTTCCTAATTTTGAGGATGCAAATAAAATTTTAAAAGAAAAACACAAAGTAAAAGGAGTTTTTTATACTTTTGAAAACCAGAGTAATCAATATACCGTTAAACACTTTGAATTAAAATAAAATATCAATTAAGAAATGAAAATAAAGAAACATATTCCCAATGCTATTACCTGCTTAAATTTGCTCTTCGGGTGTTTTTCAATTGTTTATGCACTCAAAGGAAATCTTGTGTTTGCCTCCTACTTTATTGCAATAGCTGCCATTTTCGACTTTCTAGATGGAATGGCTGCAAGAGTTTTAAAAGCGTATTCGGCTATTGGAAAAGAATTAGACTCTTTAGCAGATATGGTTTCGTTTGGTGTTGCCCCTGGAGTGATTGTTTTTCAATTGCTACAATCAGGTTACAACTTGCCAATACTTATTTTATTTGGCAAAACAAATATAATTCCTTTTATTGCCTTTCTCATTCCTATTTTATCGGCAATTCGCTTGGCAAAATTTAATTTAGATACCCGACAAACAGAATCATTTATTGGCTTACCTGTTCCAGCCAATGCATTATTTTTTGCATCTTTTCCTTTAATCATAATACATTTTAAGGAGATGTGTTCTTGTATGCACGCTTAT
>MNXO01000126.1 GCA_001872995.1 Bacteroidetes bacterium CG2_30_32_10
ACTAAATATCTTAATCAATACTTAAATTGGTTCATATTTTTGGAGAAAGTAAAGAAATCTTCAACTCAAACGGTCGATCTCGTTAGGAATGTGATATCTAATGTTTCAACTATTAAGACCTATCGGTCTATTAAAGATAAATATAATATTTTATTAATTACACAATATTCTAAAACATAACCTTATTTTTTTAAATTATTATCACAACAATGGGGTTTACAACAAGGAGTTGCAACCCTTTGTTGGTATAAAAAACAAGGGGTTACAACCCTTTGTTGGTATAAAAAGTACAGTTGTAAATTGAATCCAATTAGAACAAGGTAGAAGTGTTTTTTAGCGTGCGACGATAATAAGAGAAAATGCTAGAACGCGAAATAAATCCTATATATTTTGTGCCACTAATAACAGGGATATTCCATAATTTGTCATTTTCAAACTTAACCATAGCAGCATCAACATCATCAATTAAATCAATGGTGATGATGTTTTTGTGAGCAATTTCATTTATTGTAATATGGGAGTATCGTTCTTTTTTAAGCATATACTCTTTCACTTCTTCCAGATAAACCAAGCCCATAAAGTTGTTGTCATTATCAACCACAGGAAATAAATTTCTATTACTTCGGGTAAATGCTTCAATTAGTTTATCAATATTGTCAGAAATATTTAAAACAATAAAATCTTTTTCAATAATTTCTTCCATGTTCATTAAATTAAGGATGTTTTTGTCCTTGTCGTTGATATAATGTTGTCCTTTTTTTGCAAGCATTTTAGTATAAATGGAGTAAGGTTCAAAATATTTACTAATAAAATAAGAAAGAGCCGAAACAATCATCAGTGGCACAAACAGTACATACCCTCCTGTAACTTCCGCAATAAGAAATATGGCGGTGAGTGGGGCATGAACAACACCGCTCAAGATTCCAGCCATACCAACTACTACGAAGTTAGAAACATTTAAGCTGCTAATGCCAATGGTATTTACCGTAAATGCAAGTCCAAAACCTATTAATGCACCTGTAAAAAGTGAAGGTGCAAAAATGCCACCATTTCCTCCTGCACCAATTGTAAGAGAAGTGGCAAATATTTTAACAAAAATGATAACTAAAACAAAAATAATAATTGCCCACGAATTGTCTTTAAAGGATTCAAATAAACTATCATTTAAAATGCTTGAAAAATCGCCATTCAAGAGGGTCTCAATGGTGCTATATCCTTCGCCAAATAGCGGAGGAAGAAGAAAAATCATTAATCCCAACGCCAAGCCTCCCAATATTGCTTTTGGCAATACTTTTTTAAAAGAGCTAAAAAATCCTTCTAGACTAAGTGTAACTCGAGTCATATATACAGAAATCAAGCCACAGATAATGCCCAGTAATATGTAAAATGGAATGGCATTGTAATACCAATCATCAGCAACTAAATAAAATAATTGACCTTTATAAAGCAGTTTCGAGATAATAATAGAAGTCGCTGTTGAAATAAGTAAAGGAATAAAGGCGGGTATAGAAATATCGAGCAATAATACTTCAATAGCAAATATAACTCCGGCAATTGGACTGTTGAATACCGCAGCAATACCAGCTGCTGCTCCACAAGCAAGTAAAAGCGCACGCTCTTTATAGCCAAAATTAAAAAATGAAGCAATATTAGAACCAATAGCCGAACCAGTAATCACAATAGGAGCTTCTAGACCAGCAGAGCCACCTAAACCTATAGTTATTCCACTTGTAATAACCTGCGAATACATTTTGCTTTTTTCAACTTTTGCCGATTTTCGGGCTACCGCAAAAAGAATACTCCCTAATCCTTTTTTTAGATGACCTTTAAATAAGTATTTAACGACAACAACGGTTATTATTATACCTGCTAAAGGCAAATATATATACCATATATGGTTTCCCGAATAACCTAAAAAATAAGAAGAAATACCATGAACCCAATGCACAAAGACTTTTAAAATGATGGCTGCAAATGCAGATACCATCCCAATAAAAATACTAGCAACAATAAGTAAAGTACGATTGCTAATGTGTTTTATTCGCCAGTATAATAATTTATTCAAGAATTTTCTAAACATCTTATTCGATTATAGCTATGTTTACTCATTAAAAGCCAAAGTTATAAAACTTTGGTTATTATCAGTACATAATGTTTTTTTTTGAAAAGTTTATTTAGGCTAAAGTTTTTTAGAACTTCTTTAACTGACTGATCAAGGCATAATGCACTTTTTCTATTTCAATAATTTTAAGTTCATATATGTAATTTTTTTGACTTCTCCATTCCAATAGCCTAATAGTCTCCAGCCTAAAACCCAAATAAATAAATAGTAATTTAGGTATTATTTTTTTTTTGTAGATTTGCTGCTACTTTGAAACAATCGAAAAATTGAAAAAATTACACATACTTATCTTAAAAAATTATTTAGGTCCTTTTGCAGCCACATTTTTTATTTGCCTTTTCATATTGCTGATGCAGTTTCTATGGAAATATATAGATGACTTAGCGGGTAAAGGTATCGAATGGTTGATAATTGCTAAACTAATGTTTTATGTTGCTTCCACATTGGTTCCACTTGCTTTGCCATTGGCAATTTTACTTTCTTCTATTATGACATTTGGTAATCTTGGCGAGCATTATGAAATTGTTGCATTAAAAGCGGCTGGCATTTCACTAAGAAAAATTATGAATCCTTTAATTATTACTTCTGTTATATTGTCAATTGCGGCATTTGGATTCTCTAATTACATCCTCCCTATTGCAAATCTCAAGATGGAGTCGCTGCTATATGATGTTAAAGAACAAAAACCTGCACTAAATATTCGTCCAGGTGTTTTTAATAAAGATTTAGATGATTTTACCATTAAAGTTGGCAGCAAAGAAGATGATGGTAAAACTATTCATGAGGTAATGATTTATGACCATAGAAAAAGACTGGGAAACCTGGATATCACATTGGCAAATGTGGGTAAAATGGAACAAACAGCAGATAAAAAGTCTATGATTTTTTCCCTTTTTAATGGGTGTAACTATTCCGATAGAGTTGATAATGGACAGGTTTCACGTACACACCCTTTCCAAAGAACTTATTTTAAGGAAGAATATATTTATTTTGATATGTCAGTCTTTAAATTGAATAGAACAAATGAAGAGTTATTTAAAACCAATATGCAAATGTTGAATTTAAAACAACTGAATTTTGCTGAGGATTCTTTATCAAAAGAATATACTAAAAGAAAATCGGAATATGCCGATAATATGGTAAGAAATTATAACTATTTTGCAAAATACAATCCTGACGATAGTTTAAAAACTGATACTTCTAAAGTGCTCAATGCTGATTTTTTATCTAATTTTTCAAAACAAGAGAAGGTAAGTATTACGGACATTGCAATAAATATTGCTCGAAATATAAAAGAAACCGTTGACTTTACTAAAGAAGAATTTTTACAAAAAGAAAAACGTATTAATAGACATAAAATTGAATGGCACCGCAAATTTACACTTTCTTTTGCCTGTTTGGTATTGTTTTTTATAGGAGCTCCTCTTGGTGCTCTTATTCGAAAGGGCGGTTTTGGTTTACCAGTTGTTGTTTCCATTTTGTTTTTTGTTGCTTTTCATATCATATCAATATCTGGTGAAAAATTTGTTAGAGAAGGTGTTATTTCACCTGCAAATGGGATGTGGTTGGCTTCTGCTATTCTTTTACCTATTGGCATTGCATTGACATTAAAAGCTACTACAAATTCTGCTTTGTTTGACTTGAATTTCTATAAAAAATTGCTAAAGAAAATATTTACAAAAAATAAGATTGCATGAAGATTCTTCAAATATGCAATAAAGTACCTTTTCCTCCCAATGAAGGAGGCTCAATCGCAATGAATCTTTTAACAGATGGACTTCTTAATGCAGACTGTGAAGTAAAAGTTTTGGCAATTAACACAAAGAAACATTTTGTGGATATTCAAACATTGCCAGCACAATACCGAAAAAAAACAAACATTGAAGCGGTATTTATTGATACATCCCTAAAAGCAATAAATGCTTTTTTTAATCTTTTTACATCAAAATCCTATCATATTGAACGATTTATCTCCAATGATTTTAAAAAGAAACTAATAGAAATATTGAATAATGATTGTTATGATATTATTCAACTTGAAACGCTTTATGTATGCCCTTATATAGAAACTATTAGAAATAATTCTAATGCAAAAATTATATACAGAGCTCATAATATAGAACATTTAATATGGGAAAGAACATACAAAAATATTAGAAACATTGTAAAGCGAGCATACTTAAAGATACTCACCAAGCGATTGAAAAGATTTGAAATAACAGTTTTAAACAAAATTGACGGAATTGCAGCCATTACTCAATGCGATGCCGAATTATTAGCAGAATTAGGATGCAATAAGCCTATAGTTAATATTCCTGTTGGCTTCTACTTGAATAGTTTGCCTGAAAAAAACTCAAATTATGAATTCCCTTCCTTATTTCATATTGGTTCTATGAACTGGATTCCTAATATTGAAGGGATAAAATGGTTTATCAACAAGGTTTGGATGAAGTTTAATGAACAGCATCCTCATATAAAGTTCTATATTGCAGGAAGACACATGCCTGATTGCTTTAAAAATCTTGAAGATATAAACATTGTTAACCTTGGAGAGGTTGATAATGCTTATCTTTTTATGCAATCGAAAGCAATAATGATAGTTCCATTGCTATCGGGAAGCGGAATGCGTGTCAAAATTATTGAAGGAATGGCAAATGGTAAAACAATAATAACTACTAGCATTGGAGCAGAAGGAATTAATTATGAAAACAATAAAAATATACTAATTGCTGACACTCCTGCTCAATTTATAGAAGCAATAAAATATTGCATAGCAAACAAAAACAATATTGATACCATTGGGAATAATGCCAAATTGCTTATTGAAAATGAATACGATAACGCTAAAATTGTTTTAAATTTAATTGATTTTTATAAAAAAGTTTGTTGATTGAAAAGAACATTTATATTTTTACAAATTGAAACTCAAAAAAGGTTTAAATATCAATGAAGTTATTTGTTCTATTATCGAGAGTTCCCTATCCGCTTGAAAAAGGTGACAAACTTCGTGCCTTTCATTTTATAAAACAACTCTCAAAAAATAATAAAATTGT
This sequence comes from Bacteroidetes bacterium CG2_30_32_10, assembly GCA_001872995.1. GTDB lineage: Bacteria > Bacteroidota > Bacteroidia > Bacteroidales > CG2-30-32-10 > CG2-30-32-10. The sequence continues at coordinate 5,176 of MNXO01000126.1, forward strand.
TCTTTGTGCATTAAACGATAAACAATTGCATGTAGATGCCATCAAAGCCTTGGAGCCTTTTTGCGAATCAATTCATATTATTCCTCTTTCAAAGATTGGCATCGCTTTTAATCTATTTAAAGGCTTGTTCAATAAATTGCCTTTTCAGGTGAATTATTTTTATAGTAAAAAAGCGCAACAAATAATTGATAAACTTATTGATACCAATCAACCAGAACATATATTTTGTCAATTGGTAAGGGTTGCTGAATATGTTAAAAATTGTTCTCTACCAAAAACGTTAGATTACCAAGATGTTTTTTCTAAAGGTGTTCACAGACGGATGGAAAAAGCACTTTTTTATCTCAAACCTATGTTCTATTTTGAATATCGCAGACTTTTAAAATACGAAGCGAATGTTTTTAATGAATTTAACAACAAGCTAATTATCTCCTATCCCGATAGAGATTTTATTGAGCATCCCCAAAATAAAGATATCAAAGTAATACCCAATGGTGTAGATACCGAATACTTAAAACCCCAAAACATAGAGAAAGAATACGATTTGCTTTTTACCGGAAATATGGCTTATCCACCAAATATTGATTGTGTTGAATATTTAGTAAAAAAAATTTTACCCTTGATTCATAAAATTAATCCATTGGGAAAGGGAGGGAGAGCAGGAGCTAACCCAACTAAAGTTGTTTTAAACCTTCAATCTGATAAAGTTATTGTTACTGGATGGGTTAAAGATATGAGAGTTTATTATGCAAAATCAAAAATATTTATTGCTCCAATGCAAATAGGAACTGGTCTTCAAAATAAACTATTAGAAGCAATGGCAATGAAAATTCCAAGTATTACTTCTGAGCTTGCTAATAAAGCATTAAATGCAATTGAAAACGAAGAAATACTTATTGGTAGAACCGAAGAAGAGTATGTATCACATATTATTTCATTACTCACAGATGAAGCAAAAAGAGATAATTTGGTTGAAAAAGCTTACGCATTCATTTTAAAAAATTATAATTGGGATAATATATTCAACCAGTTGGATGAAATAATCAATAAACCTGCCAATGCGATTGAATAGAACCTTTTTTTATGGTTAAATCTTATTGATTAACCTAAAAATATCCTGATTTATTGATGCCGTTTTGTGAACTATTCTTTTTTAATTACAAAAACAATACAAACAGCCTTATGCTCTTCTTATTTGATAATAAAGAAAAGAAATTTAATTTATTTGCACTTTTTTTAATTGTAATAGCAGGCATTGCAGCATATAGCAATTCATTTCATTGTGCTTTTATTTTTGATGATAATCCCAATATTACCGAAAATTTGAGGATAAGAAATTTATGGGATATTCATTCTTGGTGGAGTTTCAATCCACGTCGTCCAATTGGCTTTTTAACATTTGCATTAAATTATCATTTCAACGAATTGAATGTATGGGGTTATCATTTAGTTAATTTACTTATACATTTAACAAATGGCTTATTAGTTTATTGGCTCATCAAGCAAACATTTCAAACACCTGCAATAAAAGGCAAATATGATAGCAAAATACAAATGATGATTCCATTATTTGCTGCATTATTATTTGTTGTACACCCAATAATGTCCGAAGCTGTTACTTATATTGTTCAGCGATTGGTCTCTCTTGCTACTTTGTTTTATTTACTTTCATTAAATATGTATATCAAAGGTAGATTATCTGATAAACCTTTTAAAAAAAATGTCATATTTTATATTTTATCTGTTTTTGCTGCTATATTAGGCTTATTAACAAAAGAAATTGCATATACTTTGGTTGCTGCATTGTTACTATATGAAATTTATTTTTTCAATAGTTCGCTCAAACATAAAAATAAAAAATGGATGTATTTGATATTATTGATTTTTTTGGTTAGTATTGTATTCTTTTCTTTTACCGTAAAGTATGATAAGTTTTTTAAAGTTATAGAACCCACTGAAGGCAATAATTATTCAATAACCACCTATACTTATCTATTAACGGAATTTAGAGTTTTAATCACTTATATTCGATTATTAGT
>MNXO01000139.1:0-75 GCA_001872995.1 Bacteroidetes bacterium CG2_30_32_10
TGAGCAATGAATATATTATCAAATTATCATTTCCCTTTGTGCAACTTGGTGCAAAAACTTTGTGTAACTTGGTGT
>MNXO01000139.1:92-7060 GCA_001872995.1 Bacteroidetes bacterium CG2_30_32_10
CAATGAACAATGAACAATTAACAATGAACAATTAACAATGAACAATGAACAATGAACAATGAACAATGAACAATTAAAAATTAAAAAATGAAGAGAATTATAAACACTACCCAAGCCCCAAAACCAATTGGTCCATACAGTCAAGCCATAATGGCAAATGACACCCTTTATGTATCGGGTCAAATACCTGTAAATCCAATAAGTGGAAAAATTGATTCCACCGATATTGAGTTACAAACCAAGCAAGTAATGGAAAATATCAAAGCAATCTTGAAAGAAGCTGGTATGAATTTTAACAATGTGGTTAAAACCAGCATATTCATTATGGACATGGCTAATTTTTCTAAAATTAATGCGGTTTATGGAAGTTATTTTACTTCCGATTTTCCTGCCAGAGAAACAGTGCAAGTGGCTAAACTCCCTTTGGGTGCGGATGTTGAAATATCGGTAATTGCAGTTTAACTAATTAACTGAGATTTTTACCTTAATTGGTAAAATTTTATCTACTATGATTAAGTCATAGTATGTTTTATTTTTGTTTAAACTATTTATTTTAAATTGTTTAAATTTGGAATCCTAAATTCAAGATTTATGAAAAAATATTTGTTATTATCAATATTGATATTTGCAAAACTATTTTGCATTAACGCAAACGCTGATGAAGGGATGTGGCTGCCTTTGTATTTGCAACAATTGAACGAAAAAGATATGCAAAATATGGGGTTAAAAATAACTGCCGAAGATATCTTTAGTGTTAACAAGACCAGTCTTAAAGATGCAATTGTATTGTTTGGGAGAGGTTGCACTGGAGAAGTTATTTCGGATAAAGGATTGATTTTAACCAATCATCATTGTGGCTATGGTGCCATCCAATCGCACAGCACAGTTGATAATGATTTGCTTACCAATGGTTTTTGGGCAATGAACCAATCACAGGAATTAAAGAACGACAACTTATCGGTGAGTTTTCTGGTGAGTATGGAGAATGTAACCACACAAGCCCTTAAAGGCATTAAACCCGCTATGAGTCAATACGAAAAAAAGGCAATTATTAAAAGTAATTGTAAATCTATCGAAAAAAAAGCCACTACCAACAATAAATATACAGCACAAGTAAAACCATTCTTTTATGGTAATGAATATTATCTTTTTGTGTATGAAGTTTTCAAAGATGTTCGTCTGGTTGGAGCTCCACCTTCTTCTATTGGCAAGTTTGGTGGCGAAACCGACAATTGGATGTGGCCTCGCCATACGGGCGATTTCTCTGTTTTCAGAATTTATGCCAACAAAAATAACGAACCTGCTGATTATTCGGCAGACAACGTTCCTTATACTCCCAAAAAGTCGCTTACCATTTCGCTAAAAGGAGTTAAGGAAAACGATTTCACTTTTGTTTATGGTTATCCAGGCACTACCACCGAATATTTGACTTCCTTTGCTTTAAAAATGATTTATGAAAGCGAAAACCCTTCGAATATCAGCATTCGTGATAAAAAACTTGAGATTATTGGCGCTGATATGAGTCAAAGTGATGCAATCAGAATAAAATATGCGGCTAAATACGCCAGTATTGCGAACTATTGGAAAAAATGGATGGGCGAAAATCGCGGATTAAAACGAATTGATGCAATTGCCAAAAAAAAAATATTTGAACAAAAATGGTTGCAGTGGGTCAATGAGGATGCACAACGCAAACAAAAGTATGGCTCTTTGCTTTCTGATTTTGAAAAAACATATACAGCCCTAACCCCTTTGAATTTGATTTATGAAAGCTTTTTTGAAGCTGCCTTAGGGGCTGAAATTATTAAATTTGCTTATAGTTATAACAATTTAGTTGATAAAAGCATAGAAGACGTTAATAAAAACGAAGATTTATCAAAAATTACTCAACAACTAAAAGGTGCTACTAAAAACTTCTTTGTGAATTACAATGCACCAACGGATAAAAAATTGCTTTCCAAAATGCTAGCTATTTATTATTCGAAATTAGATAAAAACAATGCTCCTGACATTTATAAGACCATCAGTGGAAAGTACAAAGGAAATTATGCCCAATATGCTGATTTTGTTTTTAAAAATTCACTATTTGTTTCCCAAGACAAGATAAACAAACTACTTGCTAATTACAAAACGTCCGATTATAAAAAAATAGAGAAAGATCCAGCCTTTATTCTTGCAAATAGCTTATACGAGCATATTATAAACACAATTGTACCCGACTACAATTATTATAACGGCAAAATTGATAGTATGATGAATATTTATATGACTTCTATTCGCGAAATGGAAAAGGACAAAGTATTGTATCCTGACGCAAATTCAACTTTGCGCATTACTTATGGTAAAGTGAAAGGATATGCTCCCAAAGACGGAGTTTATTATAATTATTACACCACCCTCACTGGAGTAATAGAAAAACAAGCAATAGATAGCAACGAATACAAGGTATCTCCTCTTTTAAAAAACTTATACCAGAATAAAGACTATGGTATTTATGGAGAAAACGGAGAAATGCATACCAGTTTCACGGCAACCAATCATACCAGTGGTGGCAATTCTGGTAGTCCGGTTCTCAATGCCGAAGGACAATTAATAGGCATTAATTTCGACCGCGTTTGGGAAGGTACGATGAGTGATTTGTTTTATGACCCTAACGAATGTAGAAACGTATCCTTAGACATCCGCTATTGTCTTTTTGTGATTGACAAATATGCAGGTGCAGGCTACCTCCTCAAAGAAATGAATATTGTAAATTAAACAAAGTGTTGTTTTTATTGACTTTTAGCAATTATAAATTAAATAAAGGAATTTAGCACTTTGTTTTTTTCAATTTAAAAAATAGTCCCAATAGGCTTTAACATTATTGGGACTATTTTTTATAAAGTGTTTTTACTTTGCAAAATTAACTTAAAAAAAAGTAAAGCGACCTATCGAACTAAATAATTATCTTTTAGCAACCTATTATTCGATAATAATTTTACCAGTATTGATAATTTCTTCCTCACATTTAATTTGATAGAAATAAATGCCTTTTGCTTGTTTGCTTAAATTAATTTCTGAGGTATCACCATCTAATTGTTTTGAATAAATAATTTTTCCTAACATATTAAAAATTTCAATATTTATGGTTGATGAAAAATTCTTAACAAAAACTGATAAAACACCATTGCTGGGATTTGGATATATTTTGATAATAGCGTTGTTTATTTTTTCTTTTGTTCCAACGGCGCATGAATATTGACAATAGGTAATTGTACCAGCAATAGTTCCTGTATTTGCATCAATATAGCCACCTGTTAAGTCGCAGAAATCGAATGCACCAGACATGATCCCTGAGTTATTGGTGTTGTTTTGAATACAAAATTTACCTGAACCATTTACCATAGCAGTATTGCGCCAATTATTTATAACATTTACTTGTCCATTATTTGTAAATATGTCAGGATTAGCCAAAGAGTCTGTGTTAAGAAAATTATTAGCAACATCAATTACACCAGTTTGATTGTTGATAAAACTCTTTGAATTAGTTAAATTATAAGTAGAAATTGTGCCATAGTTTATTACTGTATCAATATTTGCTAAATAGTTTAATGCAAGCGTTCCATTGTTATTAAATGTTCCACCAGTACTATTTAAGAATTGCCCGACATTGATGGATGCACCAATATTATTAGTTAAATTAGTTGAATTCAGTAAACTGTCAATTTGAAATGAGCCGCTATTAGTAATATTTCCTGCATAAAAAATCACGCGAGCCACTTTGAAAGTTCCATAAACAGTTAGCATATTTCCTATTGCCATTCCTCTCATTGTAGAATTGCCAACTAAAATTCCTGAAGAATTTATTTTTATAGAACCTGAATCATACCCCCAATCTATATTAAGAGTTACCGTATGATTTATCACAATATCATTTCCAGGATGCGGAACACAACCACCCCATGTCGCAGGATTTGTCCAGTTTCCATTGGCAACTGATGTTATTGTTTGTGCATTCGATTTAAAGCTCAAGCCAAATATGACGAGCAAAATAATAGGATAAATTGATTTTTTCATAATTAAAATAATTTAGTGGTAAAAAATTGATTTATTATTTAAAACTTTAATCGCAGCAAAATTATTTAGAAATCTCCTGCCAACAATACAATTGGGATAGAATGAACTGTTTTGGGATAAATTGCAATGGAATGGGACGAATTGTAAAAAATAGTTATGAAAGGGAGGGTTTAATTTTCGTAATAAAAAATTGAAAATATGCTAAATCTATGATTAACGGAAGTATCTATGCACAAAAGAATTGCAGTTTATGCTTATCTTCTAATGCCTATTTTGGGCTTAACATTTCATTAATAGTTTTAGCATAATTTCTTGCAACAGGAATTTCTTTTTGAACATACTTCATTAAAAGACGATAACCTTGAGAATTTCCTTTAATACTATCAATTTGATTGATATTAATATAAAAAGCCCGATGGCACTTTATCATTGAAGGAATTGAAGATAAAATAGTGTCTGCCCTCTTTAAAGTACTACGTAAAAATATGTTTTTCGGGCTTCCCTCTTTCATATAGTTTACTTCAATATAGTTTCCGCTTGACTCAATAAAAAGGATATCATTGGCAATAACTTCTAAAAAATCTTTTCCATTTTCAGAAGTTAATTTAACTAATTGCTTATTAAAAATTTGATTTTTAGTTGGCAATTGCTGGTTTAATTCATTTGCCAATTTAAGATTCTTTGCCATCAAAGAATTATATCGTAAACTAGTGATAATACCCACTGGAATCAATGCAACCATTAATGTTATTATTTGAAATGAAATAATGCCAAAAATATCAAATTGTATAAAAGAAAATACTAAAGCAGTATAAATATAATTGCCTAGACCTATAGTGAAAATAGTAAAAAGCATTGAAATCATATTTTTACTAATTGTCCAATTGCTTTCTAAAAAAGCTTTTTTAAATAAAAGAGGTAGGATATAGTTGTTTATAATTGCAATAACAAACGTAACGAACCCATAACCAAGTAGTATCAATGTTTTGTATTTGCTTTCGAAGAGTGTAATACCAAAAGGTTGAAACATAAATAAAAAAACTGGAATAAAAATGCTAATAAAGACAATGTTTTTCCAAGCATTATCATTTACAGGATAGGGTTGTTTAAAATATACTTTTATTTTCATATTTATTCTCGAAAGTAATATTTATTTACCTAAATGCAATTAACTTAGGCTTTTTAATTAAGTCAACGATAAGCAAAATAAGTTAGGAAGGTTTTTGTTGATTTTTGATATCCATAACTATTAAAAATTATGAAAAAAAAACAGTCAAAGCATTGGAAACACTTTGACTGTTTATAATTTTAATATCTGTTAAAATAGAATTCCAATATTTAATGCAACATAATTATTAATGGCATTTTTTTCATTGGTATCGCTATTGCTAAACATATTTAAAAAACCATTGTTAAAAGTAAAACCTAATAATAGAGCAGTATTTCCCATAATTGCGATTTCAGTGCCACCGCCAATAATCAATGATGCACGAACAAAATTAATATCTTTTTTAACATCAAGATTAGTTTTACTTCTGCCACTAATTTCAACATTATTAATATCAGTAACCTTTTGGTCAGATTTTGCACCTAAGTTAAATCCCAAACCCAAACCAATTTGCCCATAAAAGCTAGCAGCATTAACTTGATTTGTTTTCATTTTAAGAGTAAGGGGTATTTCGAGATATTTAAGTTTATATTCATCATAAATTAATTCGGTAGGTTTAATTTTAGTGTATTTCGATTTACCACCAATGCTTGCTATATCGAATCCTGTAGCAAAAGAATAGTTGTCGGCTAAAACAAATTCACTAATTAACCCAAAAGAAAAGCCAATGTGCGTCCCATCAGCTTCAATGGTATCCGATTTGGCTTTTATCCAACCTATAGAAGGGGCTGCTTTTAATCCTAAACGGAAGTTGCCATCGTATTGCGAATAGCTTAATTTTATTGTTAAAAATAAAGCCAGAAAAAGAATGAGTATTTTTTTCATATTTTATATTATCTAAAACTAATACCTAAACCACCACTTATTGTTTGGTATTTACCAAAAGTATAATCTGCATGCAAGGTAATAATAGCAATATTGAGCCTTAAGCCTGCATTGCCTTTAAAATAACTTAATTTTTTATCAGTAACAGTTAAAGGGTCTTTCTTATCAACTACAATAGGTTTAGGTGCATGAACACCATCAAAGTAAACGTTTGGGATAGGATAAGTTCCATTCAAAGCATATTCTGCTTTTGATGAATTGTAACCACCACTAACATAAACAGTAACCATTAAAATCTTTTTGGAAATGATTGCGTTCACATTCCAAGCCTTCACATTCACATTCAAAGCTTGGTCTGCATAAGTTGATGCAACTGGCATAGTACCATTTTCATATGTAACACCATTTGGGGGATTTAAAGCATTTGGAAAGTCAGCACCAAAATTCATTTGCGAATATGCTCCCATAATAGAGAGACTTAAAGGTATTAATTTTCCACCAGGTAAGTATTGCAATAAATCGTGTCGCAAACCAACACCCCACAATGAGACTTTTCCTGTAATTTTGCTTCCTGGGGTTTCTACTTTAGGCACATAGCGGAAAGTGATGTCTGTATTCTTCATTAATCCTAAGCCAATCTGAAAAGTGGGCATTACCATCATTGATATTCCAGTTCCTGCTGGCAAACTATAATGAACAGTATCACTTGCAACTATTGGGGGGTAAGCTCTGGTTATTATCACATCCCCAGTAGGACCTTCTTTGTCCTCTCCAAAAATAGTTGGAGCTGTTTTCCCCGTGGCAAACTTCATGTTCGATAAATTCAAACCTGCAATATTGTAAGTTTTATTCAATTTAGGAACCAACATGGTGTTGAAAGTACAGGTAACATCAAAACCAAGTAAGCTGTGTGGAGCAC
>MNXO01000064.1:0-1795 GCA_001872995.1 Bacteroidetes bacterium CG2_30_32_10
TACGCTTGCAAAATGCAAGCGTACTTTTTTGTGATTTATAATAAATTATAATAGATCTGGTTTAACATACCAATTATTAGCCCAGATAAAAGGACTGCAATTGCTAGGAATACTTCTTACAGCACAATTAGCTCCATCAAACCAACTACCAGGATATGGACATTGATTGCCTGAAATAGGAGTGTAATAAAAATAATTAGCATAAATAAATGCTGTAGTTCCGCTAGGTGGTGTGCCTACACCACAATTAGATCCATCATACCAACCAATTGTACAATCACGTCCTCTAAGTTCATTTTCCCAAAATGAGTATGTATAGTTTTGACTTGTTTGTCTACGATCAGGCCATACAATGACTCCTCTTCTATAAAGATCTCCTCCAGTCATTGTATTATAATAAGGATAGTTAAAGTAAGATGTTGGATATAAGAAAAAATTTGAACCATAATAGGACCAACCTGTATGCCATGTATCTCTTTTTTCAAATCTTGCTAAAATAGGGTATCCATTTCCCGTACGAACAATACCTATAAAAGGACGAGATGTTATATAATCAATAGGATATCCAATAAGATAATCTTTTGCAGTTTTCGTGATTTCCAGAGAGTAACTTTTTACATTATTTTGTAAATTAGTGTTAACAAGTTCAATTGTAATTTGAGGTTTTTGAGTTAAATCATAATTCGCCAAATCGGGTTGGTTTTTATCCTTTAATAATGGAACATCCCCGGTTGGTTCAATTATAGATTTATTGGTAGTATTTAATTTAAATTCAACAGCATTTAAATAGTCAGCAAGAATTTTTTCGTCATCAGACCATATTCTATAAAATGCAGTATTTTGTTTACTTTCATCTGATACAATAATTTCCTTAGAGAATTTTTTCTCATTAACAACTGTACTATTTGATGGCTGATTGTTTATAGGAATTATTTGTTGTTTAGTAAGGGTTTGTTCTTCTTTTTTACAAGAAACCATTACTACCAATATCACGGATATTATTAAAAATAATTTTTTCATATTTTATAAATATTTTAAATCATTATTAAATTTTGTATTTTGCTTTTTACATTTCAACAATAAGCTAAAAAAACGCCTATATTTGTTATTGGTAGCTGCCCTCACTTAATAGACGCAAAACAAGGGCTTGCCGCAATATGCTTGTGGTCTAGTTTATAATAATTGGGGGGGGTAAATACTTGATAATCATACGATTACAAATATGTTTTGTTGCAAATGTATTTTGTATTGCAGTTGCAAATAAAATGATGGGTAATAAAAATAGGTTGGTAGCATTATAATTTTCTTTTAAAAGATTAAAAGAAAAGGTTGAAAGAAGTAAATGCTTGCTATTTTTTGGTGTAGGCATTTATTTTTGGTTTATTGTTTTTGGTTTGGTGGGGCAAATATATTATAATTTTCTGAAATACAAATATTATTTTATAAACATATTATTTTGCAGCCAAACATCCCAAATTTTCCCTTTATAATTAACCATTAATCATTAAACAAAAAACCTTATACATTTCAAAAAGGAGTAATGATGAATATTTTAATTTGCTCATACTTTTTTTGACAAGTATCAACCATGCATACTATTATCAATGCTTTTGTTTTTATTAATGAGCTTCCATATATAATAAATAGGTATCCCTATTAAAACAATAATTAAACCGGGCCAAGTATAATTAGGTTTATAAATGAGCAAGTCAATCATAATAAAAGAAGCAAGTAGAATATAAATTGCTGGTAATACTGGATAGCCAAAAGCCTTATATGGTCTTTCGGCGTTTGG
>MNXO01000064.1:1810-27247 GCA_001872995.1 Bacteroidetes bacterium CG2_30_32_10
CACAAATACGCCGAGGATGGTTAATACATAGAAAATAAGAACTGCAAAAACCACATAATCAAGCAAATCATTATATCTACCCGAAAGGCAAAGCAATGAAGCCCATATACATTGAATATATAAGCCAACTGCTGGAACACCTTTGCTATTTAAGCTCCCTGCTTGACGAAAAAAAAGTTTATCATTTGCCATCGTATGATAAACTCTGGCACCAGCAAGAATAAGTCCATTGTTACAACCAAATGTAGAAATAACAATAAAAAGAGCCATCACAATGGCAGCACTATTGCCAAAGATATTACTCATTACGGCAGTTCCAAGTCGATCGTCGGCAGCAAATTGCATTCCACGTTCCATTACAGTGGCTCCATCAAAAGTGCCTCTAAGTGGAAGTACTTGTAAATAAACAATATTAACCAAAATATAAATTACTGTAACGATGAGTGTGCCAAGAAAAAGACTAAGAGGAATGTTTCGTTTGGGATTAATCACTTCTCCAGCCGTGAAAGTGATATTGTTCCAAGCATCGGAAGAAAACAAACTCCCCACCATTGCGGTTCCCAATGCAAGAACAATTGCAAAACCACTTAACATATTTAAAGAACTTCCATCTTTACTCACTTGCATTGCTTTCCAAAAAATGCTGCTATTCATTTTTAAAGCATCGCTATTGGCGGCAAAAAATAATCCAATAATCAGAAACACTAATACTATTAATACTTTGGTAATGGTAAAACTATTTTGAACAATTTTCCCTGCTTTTATTCCACGAGAATTGAGCCAAGTGAGAAATACAATAGAAGAAATGGCAAGTATTTGAACGGTATTAAACCTAATAAAACCTAAATCAAGCCAAACGTTCTTTTCGGCAAACCAAGGGAAAATAACACCCATAAACTTAGCAAAAGCCATTGCCACAGCAGCAATTGTCCCAGTTTGAATCACTGTAAATAAAGTCCATCCATACAAAAAGCCGCTCATGGGATTGTATGCTTCTTTCAAGTATACATATTGCCCTCCAGCTTTTGGCATCATCGCAGCCAGTTCGCCATAACTCAATGCAGCAATAATTGTAAGAATTCCAGTAATTATCCATGCAGCTATCAACCAACCGGGTGAGCCAAGAGCACGAGACATATCGGCACTTACAATAAAAATGCCAGAGCCAATCATGGAACCAATTACAATAGAGGTTGCATCAAATAGTTTTAAACTTTTGCGAAATTCATTTGTGTTTTCAGTCATTATAATATAATTATTTTTTGTTTAGTTTACTTTTTCGGATACTATAGGCAAAATAAATTATGAAGCCTATACCCATCCAAATTAAAAGTCTTGCCCAATTAGCCCATCCAAGACCAAAAACCATCGCTCCACAAACAATAACCCCAAGAATTGGGACTACTGGCACCCATGGCGTTTTAAATTGTCTTGGTATTTCGGGATTTGTTTTTCTCATTATCATTACACCAATACAAACTAAAATAAATGCAAATAAAGTTCCAATGCTGGTCATATCACCAACAATATCTTGTGGAACAAAAGAGGCAAACAATCCTACAAATGCTAAGAAAAGCATATTAGATTTATAGGGTGTCCGGTATTTTGAGTGAACATCAGAAAATAGTTTTGGAACCAAGCCATCTCTACTCATTGAATAGAAAACACGCGATTGTCCGTAAAGCATCACAAGAATTACAGATGAAAATCCCGCCAAAATTGCAACAGTAACAAGTTTTCCAAGCCAACCATAACCAGTCATATAGGTTTGAATGGCATAAGTAACGGAAGCCTCCTTTCCAGCATTTCTAAAGTCATCAATGCTTGCAACACCAGTTAAAACATAGGAAAACAAAATATACAATACAGTACAAATGGCTAGTGAGCCAAGTATTCCAATAGGCATTGCTTTTTTAGGATTTTTAGTTTCTTGGGCTGCCGTAGATACCGCATCAAAGCCAATAAAAGCAAAGAATACCACACCTGCAGCACCTAATATTCCAAGAATACCGCCAAAGTTATGCGAAACACCTTGCCCATCCACATAAATGCTTGATTCTGGAATAAATGGAGTGTGATTTATTGGATTAATAAACGACCATCCAAAAGCAATAAAAAGAATTACAATAGCAACTTTTGTTAATACAATTATACCATTCACTAAAGAAGACTCTCTAGCTCCTTTAATTAAAAGGAGTGTTAATAAGAAAACGATAAATAAAGCGGGAATGTTCATAATGCCATGTGCACCTAAAGTACTGACTTCAAAGGGGGAATGGCAAAATTCATAGGGAATATGATAGTCGAAATAACTTAAAAGCTTATTAAGATATTCGCTCCAAGCAATACTTACGGTAGCAGCGCCTAAAGCATATTCTAAAACCAAATCCCAACCTATAATCCAAGCCATTAATTCGCCCATTGTAGCATAAGAATAAGTGTATGCACTTCCAGAAATTGGTATCATTGAAGCAAATTCGGCATAACACAAACCTGCCAGTGCACAACCGATGCCAGCAATAATAAATCCAATTGTAACAGAAGGACCTGCATTATTTGCGGCGGCAGCAGCGGTTCTAACAAATAAACCCGCACCAATAATAGCCCCAATACCCAAAGCAATTAGGCTAATTGCTGTTAAAGACCTTTTTAACCCTTTACCATCATCTGCAGTTTCGGCAATTAAAAGATGAATAGATTTTTTTCTGAATAAACGATTTCCCATATTCTTTTGTGTTTGATTGAAATTAATATTTTTTATTCAACAATAATAATAAAAAAAATGATACACCAATAATTTTTATTTTTATATATGGTTTAAAACAATACATATAACAGGAATATCAAAAATTCATTGTTATTTAGTAATTAATCATTAATTTTATTGAGAATTAAGAATTAAACTATCTAAAAAAACATGTGTTATGAACCACGAAAACAATAAAAATAATCATTCTATAGAACCAGAAAAACTTGACAAGAAAGTATATGAAAAAGAACTCGAACGTCTTCAATTAGAGCTAGTAAAGCTTTTAGAATGGATTAAGTATAAAAAGCTCAAAGTAGTAGTAATATTTGAAGGTAGAGATGCAGCAGGCAAAGGAAGTGTTATTAAAAGAATTACCGAATATCTTAATCCACGTTATTGTCGAGTAGTTGCATTAGGAGTGCCAACAGAGAAGGAGAAAAATCAATGGTATTTTCAGCGATATGTTGCCAATTTACCTGCTGCTGGAGAAATGGTGCTTTTAGATCGAAGCTGGTATAATAGGGCTGGGGTTGAGCATGTCATGGGTTTTTGTACTCCCGAAGAATACGAAGAGTTTTTACGTTCTTGTCCAGAATATGAACGTATGTTAGTTCGTTCTGGAATTATTTTAATAAAATATTGGTTTTCTGTGAGCGACGAAGAACAAGAGAAGCGTTTTCAGGAACGATTAACCAATCCAGCAAAAAGATGGAAAATAAGCCCAATGGACGTAGAAAGCAGATCGCATTGGGTAGAATACTCCAAAGCAAAAGACGCTATGTTCTCTTATACTGATATAAAACAAGCACCTTGGTATGTAGTAAATGCTGATAACAAAATGCGTGCTCGATTAAATTGTATGCACCATCTATTAAGTCTTATACCTTATAAAGAAGTGATACCAGAAGAAATAAAATTACCACCTCGACAATCGGACTTAGGTTATATAAGACCTCCTGTAAGTGATCAAACATTCGTGCCTGAAATGTTTTAACAATATTATTCTTTTATTTCTTTAAACCCAATGGTTTTCCATAAGGATAATAAATATTGAGGTAGCAAGACCTCGAAATTCCACCAGGATTAATACCTGGTTTTCCCTCTGGTATTGGAATTTTTAATTTTTTGAAATAATCAGTCCATATCTCATAGGTTTTACCAGTATTTGGCGAAATGTAGGTCATAGGTTGAAGTTCAAAAAATACTTGATTGTTATTTGCACGAAAAAAAGCGGTATAAACGATTTCCGAACAATAATAAGCATCATTATTAATATCAAAATCTTCGTCATAAGGTTTACCAATTATACTTATGGCTTCTTTCATCGCAAAAGGTATTAAATGTTGGTATTCATCTTTGAGCCTGCCAACAAAAACTTTTGGGTTTCCATCTGCATCAAAGCTTCTATTTATAAAATCATGAAAAGAAGTAATACTCACTCCCTTTGAAATGGCTTCTATTAAAAATATTGAATCATTAATTATTAATACAATACCAACATGCGAAAGCTTAGCACCATTAATACCGTTAGTTACCTCTTCTATAGCATCACAAAACAAACCACAATCCAAATCTTGAAACAAAAGGTCGCCATTTTGGAGTTTAAATGAGTCAATTTTAACTATAGAATTCTGAGCTTTAGCAACAATATTATTAATGATTGTCATTAACATAAACAAAAATAGCACTTGTTTAATTGTCGTTTTCATTCTTTTCTTAAAATTTTAAGCGAAATTATTAAAAAAACCAACTATTTCAACAAATTTGTTTTCTAAATATGAATTATCAAATGTTTAAATCATAGTAACAAATTTATACCCACCATTTATTGCCCAAATTTTATCTAACAAGGATTAATAATATATTTTGTAATTTTGTTTAATAAAATTTCTTAACATTATCTAATAATCACTAATTAAAATAAAAATTCATGAAAAATCCTTTTAAATTAACTATGTTATTATCATTTACTATTGTAATAATGCTTACATATAGTTTTACCAAAAATAATAATGCTAAACAACCATTAAACAAAGAAATATCACCAAACGAATATCTTGTAATGGGAGTATTGTTTGAACAAAAAGCGGCAGAGTTTATCGCTTTATCATACCAAGCATATAATATCGCAAGAGTTATGCTTGATAATCAATTAAAAGAGAAACCTAATAAAAATAAAAAATGTGTAATTGTCGATATAGATGAAACAATTTTAGACAATAGTCCATTTGAAGCAAAATGTATTATTGAAGGAACAAGCTATCCTAAATATTGGAAAGAATGGGTTGATTTGGGCACTGCTAAACCAATGCCAGGCGCCGTTGATTTTCTGAAATACGCATTAACAAAAGGAGTAGAAACTTTTTATATAACAAATCGCAATATAGATAATAGAAATATAACATTAAAAAACTTACAAGCTTATGGATTTCCAAATGTAGATACACTTCATTTGCTTACAAAAAACGACAAAGTAGGCAGTAAAGAAATAAGACGAAAAAAAATAGCTGAAAAATATGAGATTATGTTATTAATAGGCGACAATTTAGCTGATTTTTCAGCAATATACGATAATCAAACAGTTGATAAAAGATATGCTGCAACCGATAGTTTGAAAAATGAGTTTGGAAAAAAGTTTATTATATTACCTAATGCAATGTATGGAGATTGGGAAAACGCCATATATAATTATAATTTCAAACTATCTGCTCAAGAAAAAGATGAAATACGTAAGAAGAGTTTGATTAGTTTCTAGTAAAATGACTAAATAAAAAGCCAGTATAAAAAATATTACTGGCTTTTTTAATTATTATTTATTTTTTAAGAATTAAGGAGTTCTTTAACAATTGTTGAAACAATCTTATTATCGGCTTTACCTGCTAATTCTTTAGAAGCCATACCCATTACTTTTCCCATATCTTTAGCAGAAGCAGCTCCAGTTTGAGAAATAATTCTTTTAACAATAATGGTAATATCTTCTTGGTTCATTTGGGCAGGTAAATAAGTTTCAATTATCGCAGCTTGGTCTAATTCGATTTTAACAAGGTCATCTCTGTTTTGTGTTTTGTATATTTCAGCAGATTCGCGACGTTGTTTCACCATCTTTTGAAGCATTTTCAGCTCAGATTCATCTGTAACAGGTTCGCCAGATGATTTTGCAAGCAAAATACCTGCCTTAATGGCTCGTAGTGCATCTAATGTTTCTTTTTCTTTTGCCAACATTGCATTTTTAATGTCAGCATTTATTTTTTCTGTTAAATTCATTTTATAAACTATGATTAATCAACATTATCATGTAAAAAAGAATTATTCGATTTTATTTCTACTTTGTTGTCATCACCTTCATTTAAAGACAATCTCGAAATTTGTGATTCGGAAGAAGGCACCACTTCAGCTAAAGTAATATTTTTACGAAGATAAGCAGGTATTTGTTCCATTTCTTGTAAACCATTCGGTGATTTTAGCTTAATACTCAATTCTCTGAGTTTCTGAATTCGCTCTTTGCTTTTTTTAAGCGTATCTTCATCAGTTTGAATCGCATTTTCTTCAATATTTTCAGATATTTTATTAACATCTAAAAAAAGTTCATTATTTTCTGAATTGCTATGAATAAATGGTTGAATTATTTTATTGTTTTTATTAGGCTTCGAATCGGAGTTATAAGAAAATAATTCTAATTCTATAGATTTTTCTGAGGTATTATTAGTAGAAATTTCATTTTTAGAGGAGTTTACAGGCTGTTTTAATTTTATTTCAGAAAAATTTTCCTCATTAACGATAGTTTTATTTTTTGTTTCTATAGAATTGTTCTCGGTTATTAACGTATGAATAACTTTTTGCGAATCTTTTTCTTTAGAAGAAGGATAAATTTGTTCGGAACCAGATTCAAAACCAGTAGCAACAAGTGTTATATTAATTTGATTTCCGATAGATTCATCTTTAACAACACCAAAAATTATGTCAGCCATTGAACCAGCTTCTGATTGGATGTAATCAGTGATTTCAGACACTTCATCCATAGATATTTCTTCAGAACCGGAGGTAATATTTAGTAAAATATTGCTTGCACCTCTAATTTCATTATCATTTAATAAAGGAGAAGACAAAGCCATTTCAGCAGCTTTAATAGCACGATTTTCACCTTCTGCAGAACCAGAACCCATAATAGCTACGCCACTTTTTCGCATTACAGTTTTAACATCTTCAATATCAACGTTCACTTGCCCAACGCGAGTAATTATTTCAGCTATACCTTTAGCAGCAGTAGTCAAAATATTATCTGCTTTGGAAAACGCTTCTGAAAGAGGTTGGTTTCCATATAATTCTCTTAATTTATCATTACAAATGATGAGTAGCGAATCTACATTGTTTCTAAGTTCATTAATACCCTCTTCTGCTTGAAGTTTACGTTTTCTTCCTTCAAATGAGAAAGGTATAGTAACAATTCCAACGGTTAAAATGCCTAATTCTTTAGCAACAGAAGCAATTACAGGTGCAGCACCAGTACCTGTGCCACCACCCATGCCTGCTGTAATAAATAGCATTTCTGTATTCTTTTCCAATATTTCTTTTAATGTATCAATAGTTTCTATTGCTGCATTTTTACCGACCATTGGAATAGAACCAGCACCTCTGCCACCTGTTAAACTGGGTCCCAATTGAATTTTATTAGGGACAGGACTACTATCTAAAGTTTGAGCGTCAGTGTTGCAGATTATAAAATCTACTCCTTCAATGCCTTGTTTAAACATATAGTTTACAGCATTACTACCGCCGCCACCTACACCAATCACTTTTATCATTGATGATTGATGTTTTGGAAGGTCGAATTTTAACATATCTTTTGTCATAAAAGTTTCTGAAATCATACGTAATTTAAACTCTATAAAATTATATATTAAATTTGTTGTTATTGATAGCGTGTTTAAATATTTATTAACAAAAAAACAGCTCAAATTGTTAATAATTAACAATTAATTAATATCTTCATCAAAGAAATGCTTACTTTTTGACATTAATTTATCAAATAAGCCCATTTTTGGCTTCTTTGAAATAGAAGGAGTTGTTTTATCTCTTTTTTTGTTTTTTTCAATTTGGTTAATACCTCTTATAACCAAACCTACGCCTGTTGAATACATTGGGCTTGCCATTTCGTCTGACACATTGCTGGCAAGATGTTCGTTTGGATATCCTATTCTAGTATCTATTCCTGTAATAAATTCTGTTAATTGAGCAATATGTTTTAGCATAGCACCACCACCAGTAAGGACAATGCCAGCAATTAATTTTTTTTCATATCCAGAATTCTTAATTTCGTAGTAAACATAGTCGATAATTTCTTCCATTCTAGCTTGGATAATGCTTGCAAGGTTTTTTAATGAAATTTCCTTTGGTTCTCTTCCTCTTAAACCAGGAATCGAAACTATATCCTCTTCCCTATTTTCCTTTGCAAGTGCAGAACCAAATTTCACTTTAAGTGCTTCTGCCTGATTTCTAATTATATTGCATCCTTCTTTAATATCATCAGTGATTACGTTTCCACCAAAAGGAATAACAGCAGTATGCCTAAGAATGTCTTCTTGAAAAATAGCAATATCTGTTGTACCGCCACCAATATCTACCAAAACAACGCCAGCTTCTTTTTCTTCATCACTTAAAACAGCGTCGGCAGAAGCAAGTGGTTCAAGAATCATACTTTCTAATTCTAAATCAGCCTTTTTAACACATTTACCAATATTTTTTGCAGCAGCTACCTGACCTGTGATAATGTGAAAATTAGCTTCTAAACAAATACCAGCATGACCAATAGGATCTTTAATACCTGGCTCTTTATCTATAATAAAATCTTGTGCTATTACGTGGATAATCTCTTCACCAGGCTGCATCACTAATTTAAACATGCTTTCCGTCAAGGTATCAATGTCATCCTCGTTAATTTCTTCATCTAAGCTATTTCTCATTATATTCCCTCTATGCTGTATGCTTTTTATGTGCTGCCCAGCAATACCAACATTAACAACTCCAATATCAACACCAGCTTTTTGTTCTGCTTCTATTACCGCAGCTCTTATTGATTGGACAGTTTTTTCAATATTAGCTACTACGCCTCTAGCAACGCCAACAGACTCGGATTTTCCTAATCCAAGAATTTCAATTTTACCATATTCATTTTTTTTCCCGACAATGACCGCAATTTTAGTTGTGCCAATATCCAAACCTACTACTATTTCAGATGCTTCCATATTTAATTATTTTAAGAACAAACAACTTGATTTTTATATTTTAGATTAATAAATTTATATTTATTCCAACCTATTGCATTTAACCCTTTTAAATAAAACACAATTAGTTTGTCAAATTTTTCTTTCATATCATCGATATCCCCAAACAAAATAATATTTTTTCCAACACTAGGAATTAACTCAAATTCATTTTCGTTATTTAGATATATTTGATTTATTTGCGCTTTTAAGAATTCATTATTATCAATGTACTGTGCAAGTTGATAAATTTTATACAAAGTAGATTTTTTAATAATGCTGTCATATATTTTATTGCCAATTGTATCTAAACAAACTGTAGAAACGTAAGTATCAATAATATTACCACTGGCAATAACTGTTCTAGAAGGATATTTTGAATTTAATGGCATTTCTTTTCCATTATTATCAATATAAAAACTTTCATTTTTATTATTTATAATTCGAATTATGGGTTTTCTTTGTTGAATATTAATTTTAATCATTCCATCAATAGTAGCATATACGTCAGCATGTAAAATAAAAGGGTTACTATTTAATAGGTTTTCAATTTCAAATATTTTAATTATTTCCATTTTCTTACCTTTTATCTCACCTTCAAAACATTTTATCAAATCTAACACATCATCTTCACTAATAAAATACATTTCACTTTGATAATCAATATTAATATCAATTTGTTTACATAAAACATCTTTGTTTTTGGTGTTTTCAAATGCAAGCAAAACAATTAACCCTGTAATAGATAGTACCCAAGCTGACAATATGATTATTTTCTTTAACATCTAATTATTGCTAATTTAAATAATTTTGTTTTATAACTTTAACTAATTGGTCAATATCTCCCGCTCCCATTGTTAATAGGATTTCAGGTTTTATTGCTTCTAATTTTGATAATATTTCAGCTTTTGTAACAAGTTGTTTATTAGTTAATTTGATTTTATTGAATAACATTTGAGAGTTAATTCCGTCAATTGGCAATTCTCTAGCAGGATATATATCAAGTAAAAGCAAATTATCTAATAATTCTAAACTTGAAGCAAATTCATCTGCAAAATCTCTTGTTCTGGTAAATAAATGTGGTTGAAATATTCCTGTAATTTTCTTGTTTGGAAACAAATCTCTTATGGATAATATACAAGCCTTAATTTCAGCGGGATGATGAGCATAATCATCAATATATACAAATTTTTCGGTATTAATAATGTAATCAAATCTTCTTTTTACACCTTGATAAGTACTTAATGCATCTTTAATAACAATATCGTCAATTCCAATAGATTTTGCAACTGCAATAGCAGCTAAAGCATTTTCTACATTATGCAATCCAGGTAATCCCAATTCAATATTACTTATATTATGAATTCCAGAAATATCAAATATATATTTTCCCTTGTTGATAGAAATATTAGAAACAAATAAATCAGATTTTTCTTTTAAATGATAAGTTAAACGTGTTTTCCCCTTTTGATTACTTAAATTTAGACCACTTTTATGAATCAATAAGCCATTTTCTTTTATTTGCTTAGCAAATAGTTTGAATGATTCATCAAGATAAATTTTGCTTTTGTATATATCTAAATGGTCTGCGTCCATAGCACTAATTACAGCAATATCAGGATGTAATGTAAGAAAAGAGCGGTCATATTCATCAGCTTCAACAATTATATATTTACTTTCTTTGTTTATTAACAAGTTTGAATTTATATTTTTACTAATACCGCCAATAAATGAAGTTATTGGTATATTAGCACAAGATAAAATATGAGATATAATGGAAGTAATTGTTGTTTTGCCGTGAGTACCAGCAATAGCAATGGTTTTAAATTGTTCTGTTATTTGCCCTAAAACTTCCGCACGTTTTTTTAAATTAAATTTATTTTCTTTAAAATATATCAACTCCTTGTGCGATAAGGGTATTGCTGGAGTGTAAATAACTAAATCAATGTTTTTTGGTAAAATATCACAGTTTTCCTCGAAATGGATTTTAATTCCTTCGTTTAAGAGTTCATCTATTAAAGGCGTTCTCGTTTTATCATAGCCATAAACATTGATTCCAAAGGATTTAAAATAACGTGCAAGCGCACTCATTCCAATGCCACCGATACCTAAAAAATATATGCAATTTAATTTTTTTAAATCTAACACTATTAATTACTTTTAAATTAAACTTAATATAACAGCAGCAATGTTTTCATCTGCATTTTTAACACATAAACCTGCTAAATTGGACTTTAATAAAATTTGCTTTTCTTCATCCTTAATTAAATCAACCACTTCTTTACCTAATTTTTGTCTTGCCTCAGTATCTTTAACAAAAATAATGGCTTTATGATTAAATAAGGAAATGGCGTTTTTAGTTTGATGGTCTTCTGCAACATTTGGCGAAGGAATTAATATTGCAGGTTTATTTACCACACAAATTTCAGAAACAGCAATGGCACCAGCTCTTGAAACAACGATATCGCAAGCAGCATAAGCTAAGTCCATTTTACTAATAAAATCATATACCTTAAAATTTATATTTTTATATTGCTTAACTAAATCATTTGCAGTATTATAAAATAATTTCCCTGTTTGCCAAATTAGTTGAATATTGTTATTTGCTAGTGCTGCCAAACAATTTTGAATACTTTCATTGATTGTTTTTGAACCCAAACTTCCTCCAATTACCAACAAGACTTTAGAATCGCTTGCTAATCCAAAATGTTGTAAACCAATATTTTTTTTCCCTTCTTGGTTTTGAATATCATCCCTAACGGGGTTTCCTGTTAAATATATTTTTTCTTTGGGGAAAAACCTTTCCATATTATCATAAGCCACACAAATTTTATTTACTTTTTTTGAAAGGATTTTATTAGTAATTCCTGGATATGAGTTCTGTTCTTGTATGACAGTAGGAATATTTTTAAGAGAAGCAATCCTTAACATTGGACCACTCGCATAACCACCAACACCAACTACCACATCAGGGCTAAATTGTTTGATTATTTTTCGAGCTTTATACAAACTTCCTAATAATTTAAATGGAACTAATAAATTTTTAATAGTTAATCGCCTTTGCAAGCCAGATATATTCAATCCTATTATCTCATAACCAGCAGCAGGGACTTTTTCCATTTCCATTCTACCTTTTGCTCCAACAAAAAGAATTGAAATATTAGGTATTTTCTTTTTTAAAATATTAGCAATAGCAATAGCAGGAAAAATATGACCTCCCGTTCCACCACCACTAATAATAATTTTTAAATTATTATTCTGCATAAATACCTCCTTCAGTAGCTATTGAAGTTTGTTTAAATTCATTTTTGTCAATAACAATCTTTTCTGTTTCAACCTCTTTGCTCACGCTTAAAATAATACCAATTGCAAGACTTGTAAACCATATTGAAGTTCCGCCCATACTAATTAATGGAAGGGGTTGCCCTGTAACTGGAAAAATATTTACAGCAACACCCATATTTATCATAGCTTGAAACACCAAACTAAATGACAAACCAAATGTTAAAAATGCACTAAATGTGCCAGGGCATTTGTTTACAATTCTAAAACTTCTATAAAGTAACATCATGTAAAGCAAAACAATAACTATTCCACCCAAAAGCCCATATTCTTCGATAATAATTGCAAAAATAAAATCAGAATAGGGATGAGGAATGAAATTTCTTTGAGTACTATTGCCTGGAAATTTACCAATAACACCACCTGTGGCTATTGCAATTTTGGATTGTTCTACCTGATAATTGCCATCTTCATTATCGTTGTTTATATAGTTTTCTATACGGTTTTTCCAAGTACCAAATCTGCCTTGGTGAGGAGAATTGTATAACATCAATAGAAAAAACGCCAATGTAATAATGCCAATGCCTATTAATGAAAAAACATATTTCAAATTTACCCTGCCAATAAACATAAGAACAAGGCAAGTAACAAAAAGTATGGCAGATGTAGATAAATTTGCGGGTAAAATTAATGCACAAATTATTATGATTGGTAACATTATTGGTAAAAAAGCTGATTTAAAATCTTTTATCTGGTCTTGTTTTTTTGATAAAAGACGAGCAATATACATTATCAATGCTAATTTAGCAAAGTCAGAACTTTGAAATGTAAGATTAATTAAAGGAAGTGTAAGCCATCTATTTGCTTGATTAATATTTGTTCCAGAAAATAAAGTAAATAATAAAAGAGGTAAGGAAATAAATAATGCAATTTGCGATATTCTTGAATAATACGAATATCTAATTAGATGGGCAACATACATTAAAGCAAAACCGAATATTAATATCATAAAATGTTTAAGTAAATAATAAGAGGTGTTGCCACTTTGATATCGATAAGCCAAAGTGCCAGTTGAGCTATAAACAGCTAATACTGAAAAAATTGAAAGTAAAATTACAATCAACCAAATTGCTTTATCGCCTTTAATGAGACTAAAAAATTTCATTTTATAATTTTATAATTCATTAACAAAATTTTTAAACTGTTGCCCTCTATCTTCATAATTTTCAAATAAATCGAAACTCGCACAGGCAGGCGATAATAAAACCACATCCCCATTTTTGCTCAATTTATATGCCTCATGAACAGCATCATGAGCCGAATTAGTTTCAATGATTGTGCTAATAACATTAGAGAATGCATTAAGAATTTTAGAATTATCCTTACCCATACAAACTATAGCCTTCACTTTTTGTTTTACGATGTCTTTCAATTCGCTATATTCATTGCCCTTATCCTGTCCACCTACAATCCAAACAATTGGCTTTTGCATACATTCTATTGCATACCAAACAGAATTAACATTTGTAGCCTTAGAATCGTTTATAAACTCTATCCCACGAATAGTAGCAACATACTCTAATCTATGTTTTATGTTTACAAAGTTTGATAAGCTATCTTTTATTCTATCTTTTCTGATATCTAAGATTCTTGAAGCAATACCTGCAGCCATCGAGTTGTAAATATTGTGTTTCCCTTTAAGAGAAAGACTACCTAATGGCATTTCAAGTTCATCTTTATTTACTGCGAATATTAATTCGTTTTCATTCTGCCAAGCACCTTCCATAATTTGTTTATTTAATGTAAATGGGTATTTTTTCGAACTTATATTGTTTTTATCTAATTGATTAGCAATTGTTTTATCGTCATAATTGTAAATAAAAAAATCATTCTTAGTTTGATTTCTCGTTATTCTGAATTTAGATTGTGCATAGTTATTAAAATCGTGGTCATACCTATCTAAATGGTCTGGCGTTATATTCAAAAGAATAGCAATTTCGGCTTTAAAATCATACATGTCATCTAACTGAAAGCTACTGATTTCCAACACATAATAATCGAAATTATTGTCATTAACTTGCCAAGCAAAACTTTTACCAACATTACCAGCCAAACCAACATTTAAACCAGCACTTTTAAGAATATGATAAGTGAGTAAAGAAGTAGTCGTTTTACCATTGCTCCCTGTAATACAAATTTTCTTGGCTTTTGTATATCTGCTAGCAAATTCAATTTCAGAAATTATATTAATTTTTTGTTGTTTGATTTTATTAATAATAGCAATATTATTAGCAATTCCAGGACTTTTTATTACTTCAACAGCTTCTAATATTTTGTTTTCCGAATGTTTATTTTCTTCCCAGCTGATTTCATTAGATAAAAGAACCTTTTTATAATTAGGTTTAATATTATTAGAGTCAGAAACAAACACATCATATCCATTCTGCTTTGCTAACAAAGCCGCACCAACTCCACTTTCTCCAGCACCTAATATTGTAATTCTTTTATGGTTCATAATTAAGATTATCTCAATTTTAAGGTAACAATAGCAACAACAGCCAGAAAAATACCAATAATGAAGAAGCGAAGCACAATTTTAGATTCGTGATATCCTTTCAATTGGTAATGATGATGCAAAGGCGACATTTTAAATATTCTTTTTCCAACACCAAAACGCTTTTTAGTATATTTAAAATAGCTCACTTGCATAATTACTGATAGATTTTCCACTAAAAAAACTCCACAAAATATGGGGATTAGCAACTCTTTTCTAATAATTATTGCAAAAACTGCAATTACTCCTCCCAATGCCAAACTTCCTGTATCGCCCATAAATACTTGAGCTGGAAAAGAATTGTACCAAAGAAATCCAATGCAGGCACCAACAAACGCACTAACAAATATAGCCAACTCGCCGCTGTTGGGTATATACATAATATTCAAATAATCAGCAAATATTGTATTACCTGATACATAAGCAAAAATGCCTAAAGTAATTCCTATTATTGCAGAAATACCAGTTGCTAAACCATCAAGACCATCTGTAATATTTGCTCCATTTGAAACCGCTGTGATTATAAAAATAACTATTGGAATAAAAATTAAAAATGCCCACTTTTTATAACCTTTTCCAAGAAATGATAACAAAGATGAATAATCAAATTCGTGGTTTTTAAAAAATGGTAAGGTTGTCTTTGTTGATTTTACGGATTCTTTTGAAAATAATTCAGGTGTAACGCTATAACTTTCAACTTTAAAAACATTATGAGTGTTAACTAAATTCTGTTCTACAGGTAGTTTTTCTTTTATTACGACAGAATCATTGAAGTACATCGTTGTTCCTACAATTATGCCTAAGCCAATTTGCCCTAATATCTTAAATTTTCCAGCAAGACCTTGCTTGTTATGTTTAAAAACTTTGATATAATCATCAATAAAACCAATAACACCAAGCCATATTGTAGAAACTACCATTAAAATAACATACACATTATTTAATTTAGCGAATAATAAAGAAGGAATTAATATGGCAGAAATTATAATCAAACCACCCATCGTGGGAGTTCCTGCTTTTTGCGACTGCCCCTCTAAACCCAAATCACGAATAGATTCTCCTACTTGTTTTTTTAATAAGTAATTGATAATTCTTTTCCCGTAAACAAGCGATATAATTAACGAAGTTAATAATGCCATTGCCGCTCTAAACGATATATATTGAAACACACCAGCTCCTGGGAAGCTAAATTCTTGGTGTAAGTAATCAAAAAGATAATAGAACATATCGATTTATTTAAAATTATATTCAAAAATTTCATTCAAAATTTCTTTATCATCAAAATGGTGCTTAATACCATTAATTTCTTGATAATTTTCGTGTCCTTTGCCTGCTACCAATATAATATCACCTGATTGAGCTAGCAAACAAGCTGTTTTGATAGCTTCTTTTCTGTTTTCAATTGCTAAAACTTTCTTTTGGTTTAATAAATCAACTCCTTGCAATATTTGTTTTATAATCTCTTCAGGACTTTCACTTCTTGGATTGTCTGAAGTAACAATAATTTTGTCACTTAATTGCGAAGCAATACCTCCCATTACTGGTCTTTTCATAGCATCCCTATCGCCTCCACAACCAAATACAGTAATAATTTGTTCTTTATCTTTAATTGTAGATTTTATAGTATTAAGTACATTGCTTAATGCGTCTGGAGTGTGGGCATAATCTACAATTGCAACCAAATTATTTTTGCTTCTAATAATTTCAAAACGACCTTCCACCGCATCTAAATTGCTTATTTCTGTTAAAATTTTGGTTTTTTCTTCACCTAGAAGAATTGCTGTAGCATATATTGCTAAAAGATTGTAAGCATTAAAACTTCCCACTAATTTGCACCATACATCGCAACCATCAATATTCATTTGCAAACCAGAAAAAACGTTTTCAATAATCTTACAACGATAATTTGCAACAGAATTTAAGCTGTAAGTATGCTTGGTTGCTTTAGTATTTTGCAACATCATATTTCCATTTATGTCATCAATATTGGTTAGTGCAAATGCATCACTTGGTAATGAATCGAAGAATGCTTTTTTAGCTTTGATATATTCAACAAAAGTTTTATGAAAATCTAAGTGGTCATGGGTAATGTTTGTAAAAACGCCACCAGCAAAGGATACTCCAGCAATTCTGTTTTGAACAATCGCATGGGAGCTTACTTCCATAAAACAAAACGTACAATTATTCTCAACCATTTCATTTAATAAAGCATTTAGCTGCAAGGCATCTGGAGTTGTATGGGTTGCAGGTATAACGTTTTCATTAATTTTATTAATTACCGTTGATAACAAACCAACTTTATAACCTAATTTAATAAAAAGCTTATATAACAATGTTGCAGTAGTGGTTTTTCCATTAGTTCCGGTGATACCAATTAATTTTAACTTTTTAGATGGATTATCAAAGAAATTTGAAGCAATTACCCCAAGAGCATAACTTGAATCTTCAACTTTAATATAAGTTATAGATTTTACTATTTCCTTAGGTAAATTCTGGCAAACGATTGCCAATGCTCCACTTTCAATTGCCTTTTCTATATGTTGATGACCATCTGTTTTGGTTCCCTTAATTGCAATAAACAATGAATTCGGATTTACTAATCTTGAATCAAACTGAACATCAGCAATTTCAATATCAGTTGAACCGATTATGTCAATTAAATTGGTTTTATATAATATGTCATTTAATTTTTTCAATTCTTTTTCTAAGTTTTATTATTTTTCTGCTAATTCGTTGATCGACAATACTAAATTGATTACGCTTCCCTTAATTGGTTTGCTACCAGGCAAAATTGATTGACTAATTACATTGCCTTTGCCATTTACAGTTACTTTTAATCCCGTCTTTTCAAGTAAAAAAATTGCATCCTTTAATCCCATCCCAGTAACATCGGGGACTGTATTAACACTGAATTGTTTTTTATCAAATTTTACAAGTAAATTTTGGGGTGTACAACTCACCCATTCGGCATTATCGTAGTTTTTGGAGGTGTAATTTAAAGTAGAATATATCGTGATTAAATCTTTTTGATAACCATATTTTACATCAGGTGCAGGAGACAATTTAGAATCATTGTTTATTTGGTTTGGCATTTCTAATCTAGTAGCATAAACTTTATCGGCAACTTCTTTAAATACAGGAGCAGCAACAGCACTACCATAATAATTTCCATTTGGGTTTGAAATAACAACAATACAAGAATATTTAGGCTTATTTGCAGGAAAATATCCAACAAAAGAGGCTTTATAATTTGCTTTAGACTCGTTTTTATAACCATATTTAGTATTTGCAACTAATGCAGTACCCGTTTTGCCAGCAATTTTGTAAACAGCATTGTTTATATTTTTGGCAGTTCCATTTTCTACAACCCCTTCCAATAATTTTTTAACAATTTTAACTGTATTTATAGAGCAAACTGCTGGATTAAGAACAATAGGTTGATAAGTTTCAATAGTTTTACCCATATTTTTTAAGAATTTTACAAACATTGGTTTCATCATTTTACCATCATTGGCAATTGCATTGTAAAACGTCAAAATTTGAAGCGGAGTAAGTCTTACTTCATAGCCAATAGACATAAATGGCAATGAAACGGCTGACCAGTTTTTGCTTTTAGTATTCTTTATATCGGGCATACCTTCTCCATTTATTTCAATACCTAATGGTTTATTAATACCCATTTTATATATTCTATCAATAAATTTCTGGGGATTTTTGGCATAACATTTATATATTAATTTTGAAATGCCTACGTTTGAAGATTGTTCAAAAGCAGTTTTCACTGTTATTCTGCCATCTCCTATAACATGAGTATCTGTTAGCGTTAAATCGCTCCATTGAATGCGCCCATTACCTGTTTCTACGACATCATTAACATTAATAAGATTATCCTCTAACGCCGCCACAATTGATACTAATTTAAAGGTAGAACCCGGTTCAGAGCTTTCGCCAATAGCATAATTATAGGTTTCTTCAAAATTTCCATTATTGTTTTTGGTAAGGTTTACGATTGCTTTAATTTCTCCAGTTTCAACTTCCATAAGAACAAGGCAGCCATGATTTGCTTCACTTATAATTAGTTGTTTTCTTAAAGCACTTTCAGCAACATCCTGTATGTTAATATCAATGGTAGTATAAACATCATTGCCATTTTTCGGCTCTATTTCATTTTCATCGGTAAGAGGCATCCAAATATTTCCAGCAATCTTTTGCATTAATCGTTTACCACTAATGCCAGAAAGCTTCTTGGTATAAGCACCTTCTAATCCAACATAAAAATTTTCTCTTTCAAAACCGATAGTTCGGGCTGCTAAATTTTTAAAAGGCATTTTTCTTCTCGTTTTTTGAATAATAATAAGTCCTCCGCTATATCTACCTAACCTTAATAAAGGAAAAGTCTTCATTTTATTCATTTCTTCATATAAAATATTTCTCTTTAAAAGGAAATATCTCATTTTAAGCTTTCTTGCCGTAATCATTTCTGCTTTATATGCATTTTTACTTTTGTCATTAAATAAATTAGACATACAATAAGCTAATGAATCTACATTTTTATTAAAAACCTCCTTTGTAAGAGCTGTAGAAGCCAAATCTAAATGAACATCATATATTGGAATTGACGAAGCAAGCAAACTACCGTCAGATGAACAAATATCTCCTCTAATTGCTTCTATATTAATATACTTTATTGTTTCTTCCTTTGCTTTTGTCCGCCATTCATCCCCTTCAATAAATTGTATATATACAATTTTGCCAATTACAAGAAATCCAAACAATAAGACAAATAAGTATATCAGATAAACTCGCCATATAATATCTTTTTTAATCTCTTTCATCTGGTATTATTCAATAATATTTTTTTACTTATTTATTTCTTTGACAGAATCGTTTGAAATAAAAATTTTAATTGGCGGAATAACAGACTCTTTAATGCCATAAGGAATCAATTTTACTGCTATTTCTGATTGTTTGCTTTTAAACATCATTTCCGATTTCACTGATATATGTTCTGTTCTTAATTCTTTTAAATCAGTCTTTGTTTTCTCTATATTCCGAATGGTTCTTTCAGCATAATATGAATTAGTAATATATATTACAGCAAGCATTGTTAAAAAAAACAGAAATGGCAATGTTTTTACAACTCTATCTCTTGTTAATATATTTCCGTTAAAGAAACTAAAAATAAATTTAGTTAAAGCATTCTCTCTTTGCCTTAATTTTTTTCGTTTAGGCGTTTCTTCCTCAATTTCATTAACTTCCTTGAACTGATTAATTGACATTTTTATATTTTTTGGGCTATTCGTAATTTAGCACTTCTTGAACGATTATTGTTTTCAACCTCTTCAATTGTAGGTATTATAGGCTTTTTGCTTATAACTTTAAATGGAGAAATAATATTTCCATAAAAATCTTTATTAATTAGACCTTCGAAATTACCTGATTTCATGTAATTCTTTACCAACCTATCTTCTAATGAATGATACGATATAACTACTAATCTACCATTATATTTTAAAACATCGTTTGCTTGTATCAACAATTCTTTTAACGCTTTTAATTCATCATTAACCTCAATTCTTAATGCTTGAAACACTTGCGCGAAAAATTTATTTTCTTTACCTCTTTGCGACAAATGCTGTATGGCTTCTTTTAATTGATAAATTGTATTAATAGCTTTACTTTTTCTCTTAGAATCAATGGTTATGGCAATTTTATAGGCTTGTTTCAGTTCGCCATATTCAGAAAATATTTTTTTTAATTGTTCTGCAGTATAGGTGTTAATAATATCTTTAGCAGTTTCGCCATTGCTTCTATCCATTCTTAAATCTAATTCGGCATCGTAGCGAGTAGAAAAACCTCGCTCTGGCACATCAATCTGGTGAGACGATATTCCTAAGTCTGCAATGATTCCATCCACCTTATCAATTCCAATTAATTTTAAATTATTCTTTAAAAATTTGAAGTTATCATTAATTAATTCAAAACGTTGGTCTTTTAAATTATTGTTTTTTATAGCATCTTCATCTTGATCAAAACCAATCAGCTTACCTTTAGTGAGTTTTTTTAATATTTCGATTGAATGACCACCACCACCATAGGTAACATCTACATAAATACCCTCGGGATTAACTGATAATCCTTCAATACTTTCATTTAATAATGCAGGACTATGATACATCATCGTTTTTGTCTTCTTTATCTTGTTTTCCCATAACATCTTCAGCAAGTTTGGCAAAATCTTCAGGTTCATCTACTAACAAACCATCGTAATTAGTTTTTGACCAAATTTCTATGCGGTTAGAAAAGGCAAATAATACAATATCTTTGTCAACATTTGCGTATTCAAGTAAATTTTTGGGTAATAATAGTCTATTGCTATTATCAATAGATATCTCAGATGCGCCTCTATAAAAAAATCTTACAAAATCACGATTTTTCTTATTGTATAAATTTAGTTTATTAACTTCAGCAATAATTTTATTCCATTCTGTCAATGGATACATTACCAAGCAATTTTCAAAACCTCTATTTAAAACAAATTTCTCTTGTTCTCCTTCGGGAAGCTGCTTTTTAAGTGAAGAAGGCAACATTAACCTGCCTTTTACATCTATTTTACATTCAAATTCCCCAATTAAATTAAGCATTTTTTATTTTGTTTTATTTTGGGTGTAAATATATACATATTTTCACCACTTTTTACCACATTTTACCACTTTGTTGATAACTTTTTTCTAAACCGATACGATTACTGATTTAAAATGAATTTATTAACCTCATAATCTGCATTTTATACTATTCAAATTTTTTATTTACATTTTTATAAGTTTAATAAATTAAAGGAGGGAAATCAAAATCATATAAATGCCAATTTGCGAATACTTTTATAAGCAGATTAGATAAAATAACGCTGATTATATTGAAGAATAAGCATAGAAATATGAAATACAACTATGCAATCAATAGTGGAATTAGATTAAGAATAAATCTAAAGTTAAATAAAATTGTAGAATTATTAATTAATCAAGGTATTGATTAAAAACTGTTATTACTTATTAATGAATAAAAGGAATTTTAAGTTATCAATTTCTATTTAATCACATAAAAGCCTATTTAACAAACATTATTAATGCCAATTAGGCTTTGTTTTATAATAAATAAATAGCTAGTAATTTATATTGTATAAACAGCAAGATATTTAAACATAAAATATTTTAAATAATCTAATTTTACTTATATTCCAAAGCTTCAATTTCGTTGTTTAATATCATTAAGCCATTATACGCAAGCGCTTTCATTTCATCTTCGCCAGGATAAACAAATACAGGGGCAATATGAGAAACTCGTTCTGTAATAATGTCAACAAAAGGTTTACCGTGAGCTATTCCACCAGTTAAAAGAATTGCATCAACTTCACCCTTTAGAACTGTGGACATAGCACCAATTTCCTTTGAGACCTGATATGCCATTGAATCATGAATAAGTTTAGCTTTTGCATTGCCTGATTCTGCGAGTTTTTCGACTTCATAAGCGTCGTTTGTTCCGAGATAAGCAACAAAGCCCCCTTTGCCGGTTATCATTTTTTTAATTTCTTCTATTGTATATTTTCCACTAAAGCAAAGTTTAGCAAGAGCTCCAACTGGTAAAGTACCGCTTCGTTCAGGCGAAAAAGGACCTTCTCCATCTAAAGCTTGATTTACATCAATAACCTTACCTTTTTTATGGGCACCTACGCTAATACCTCCACCAAGATGAGCAACAATAAGGTTCATCTCTTCGTATTTTTTAGAAACAGAGGTTGCGTGAGTGCGAGCAATTGCTTTCTGATTGAGTGCATGAAATATTGAAATTCTCTCAAAAAGAGGATGACCCGAAATTCTTGCCATCTCTTCAAGTTCGTCAACAACAACAGGATCGGCAATATATGCTTTTGCATTAGGTAAATTTTTAGCAATATCTTCAGCAATCAAACCTCCAAGATTGCTTGCATGTTGACCAAGTACACCGATTACTAAATCTTTTTTTAGTGCCTCATTGACGGCATATACTCCAGATGAAATAGGTTTAACTAAACCGCCTCTACCAACAATAGCTCCAATTTCATTAATCGGAATATTGGCAGTCTTAAGTTCCTCTATAATTATTTGTTTTCTAAACTCATACTGGTCAGTAATTTTTTTAAACTTATCAAGTTCTTCAGACGAATGCTTAATATTAGTAAGAAACAATTGTTTATTTCCTTTATAAACTGCAATTTTTGTTGATGTTGACCCCGGATTGATAGTCAGTATTAATAAATTATCCATAACATCTCCTTTAATGAATTTTAAATATTGAATGAAACAAAAATAAATGAATAAAATGAACTCACCAAATGTATTTAATTTGATTAGCGAAACAATTGGTCCATTTATTAATTATTTATGAAACGCACAATAATCATCAAAAGCCACAAAATAATTTATTTTATACTTGATATTATTTAAACACATTGATTTTACTCAATAATAAAGACCTTAAAATGAAAGATTTTTTTCTAAAAAAAACATGATAATTTTAAGTAGAACGATTAAAAAATTAATTTTGCATAAAATTAAAAAATTTTCATCAATGGAAAATATAAAGCAGACAAAGGTTAAGAAATTACTAGTTTCTCAGGCAATTGGGAGTATGGTTAATGCTAAAGGTTGGGTTAGAACAAAACGTGGCAATAAGAGTGTTGCTTTTGTTGCATTAAATGATGGTTCAATTATACATAATATTCAAATAGTAATTGATGTTGTAAATTTTGATGAAGAAATACTAAAGTTAATTACTACAGGTTCTTGCATTTCAGTAAATGGGGTTCTTGTAAAATCACAAGGTCAAGGACAATCAGTAGAAATTCAGGCTAAAGAGATTGAATTGTATGGTACTGCAGATCCAGAAACTTATCCTTTACAAAAGAAAGGACATTCTCTTGAATTTTTAAGGGAAATAGCACATCTTCGTCCACGAACAAATACTTTTGGAGCTGTATTGCGAATTAGGCACGCAATGGCTTTTGCAATACATAAATATTTTAATGATCATGGTTTTTATTATTTGCATGCCCCAATAATTACTGGCTCAGATGCAGAAGGAGCCGGCGAAATGTTTAAAGTTACAACCCTTGATGCAAAATATCCACCAATAAAAGTTGATGGTTCGGTTGATTATGAAGAAGATTTTTTTGGAAAGCCTACTAATCTTACTGTATCTGGTCAACTTGAAGCAGAATTAGGTGCTTTAGCGCTATCTTTGGTTTACACTTTTGGTCCTACCTTTAGGGCGGAAAATTCAAATACAGCTCGCCACCTTGCAGAATTTTGGATGATTGAACCCGAAATGGCATTTTATGACATCACCAATAATATGGATTTGGCTGAAGACAGTTTGAAATATTTTATAAATTATGCTTTAGAAAATTGCATAGATGATCTCGAATTTCTTAATAAAATGTATGATAACGGATTAATAGAACGACTAAAATCTATTGTAAATAACACTTTTGAAAGGTTAACATACACTGAAGCTGTTTCTATTTTAGAAAACTCTAAGCATAAGTTTGAATTTCCTGTAAAATGGGGAATAGATTTGCAATCGGAACACGAAAGATATTTGGTGGAAAATCATTTTAAAAAACCTGTGATTCTAACCGATTACCCTAAGGCAATAAAAGCATTTTATATGAAGCAAAATGATGATGGTAAAACTGTTCGCGCTATGGATGTTTTGTTTCCTCAAATAGGAGAAGTAATTGGAGGTTCACAACGAGAAGAAAACTATGAAAAGCTAAATAGCAGAATAAAAGAGTTAAAAATAAATGAAAAAGATTTATGGTGGTATCTCGAAACACGTAAATTTGGTACCGCTCCCCACAGTGGATTTGGTTTAGGTTTTGAACGTCTGATATTGTTCGTTACTGGAATGGGAAACATTCGTGATGTGATACCTTTTCCAAGAACACCTAAAAACGCTGAGTTTTAATCACATATACATAAAATAAAGATTTGTTTCAAAATCTTTGTAAACACTTGTTTTAATTAAAATTTTTGATTAATTTGCAACAAATTTCATTGTTTGTCAAATAAAATTGATGTTATAAAAAAATGTTAAATCAAAAATTACAACAAAGATTATTACAAAAGCTCTCGCCACAGCAAATTCAATTAATGAAATTAATTGAATTACCTGCAATTTCATTAGAACAGCGAATTAAACAAGAAATTGAAGAAAACCCTGCTTTAGAAGAAGGCAATGATACTGACGAATCTGACGAATTTCAATTAGAACAAAACGAACAAGAAAAAGAAGTTGTTAAAGATGATGTATTTGATAATGATAGTTTTGATTTGAATGATTATTTTGAAGACGACGACACTCCATCTTACAAATTAAATACAAACAATACCAGTCGCGACGACGACCACAAAGAAATTCCTTTCGCATCTAGCATTAGCTTTCAAGAAAATTTAATAACTCAGCTTGGATTAAGGATTTTAGATAATCATCTTTACCAAATTGGTTTATA
Source organism: Bacteroidetes bacterium CG2_30_32_10 (assembly GCA_001872995.1). Classification (GTDB taxonomy): domain Bacteria; phylum Bacteroidota; class Bacteroidia; order Bacteroidales; family CG2-30-32-10; genus CG2-30-32-10. Next base: position 27,205 of record MNXO01000064.1, read on the forward strand.
CATTATTGGAAACATCGATGATTCGGGCTATCTGCAACGCGAA
>MNXO01000105.1 GCA_001872995.1 Bacteroidetes bacterium CG2_30_32_10
GTGGTGTTTTATAAACACCAGGGTCAGTAATGTTAATTCCACTTACTATACCTGCACCGTTTAGTAAGATTTTACCTGTTCCTGTATGAATGCCAGAATTTATTAAATCTTTATTAACAGTAAGTGTATATCCAGCATCGTTTAATGTTCCTGTTATAATATTAAGCGAACCATTACAAGTAAAAGCACTACCTAAGTTTAGCGTTGCTGTTGGTTTGTTAATAGTTAGATTGTTTAGTTTTGGATTAATTGTGCCATTGTTGGTAAATGTTTTGGTAACTTTTCCTGTAAACAGCGTAGTATTGTTTTCTGGAGTGTATTTGCCATTGGCTGCAATCATAAAATTACCGCCAATACTTACATCAAAGTTATTGGCATATAATTCGCCATAAGCATTGATATTTAGGTCATTTTGAATCAGAATGTTTTTTGCAAGTTTTACGGTAGTTGTAGCTGAACCACTCAAGCGGGCTATATCTAAATTCCACAACTCCGCATTGGAAAAGATATCAATTACAGGAGAATAAGTTGTATTGGTAGAGATAGTAATTTTCCCTCCAGTTACTGATATGTTTTCAGGGGTTGAATTGATGTAAACGCCATTGTTAAAATAATTATTTGTCCCAGCTGTGCTTCTATCTCTGATAATAATATCTCCACCAGACATATTAAAAGTGGATGGTGCTTCAATAAGACCAAACAGTGGATATGCTCCATCAACTTCTCCACGTTCTCCTTCGTCTCCGCGAACAATTAAGGTTCCTCCTGTTTGAATATAAGAAGTTTTGCCAGCTCAAGCCGAAGCACTTCTAAAAACCGAAACATTCGTAATGCCTCCATCAATTAAAATTTCAGCAGAAGAGGTTGCGCTATTCCAAAAAATTAAACCAGCACTATATCCAGAATTAAAATAGCCATTGGTAATTCGATAGGTTCCATAAACTGATAATGCCTGATTGCTTCCAGTGTTATTTATACCTATTGCCCCAGCAATAGGATGATTTGTATTATCAGCTGTACAATATATAGTAACCCCAGAGCCAGCAATCCACAATTGTGCATTGGCACCAATTGCATAATCACCGTTTCCACTCACTTGCTGACCTTCGGATAGGGAAGGAATAAAAATATTTCCTGCTAACTTTAAAGTACCGTTTTTAATCCACAAAGCTTTTCTTACTTCTGGATTTTCTGCATTTCCAGTTCTTCCAACACTATTTGCTCCAAATAACCTGAAATTAGAGACATTAGATGAATTAATTTCTAATATATAAGTTTGATCGGTTCCTTTATCAACAATTAAATTATAGAAATCTGTTATTCCATCAAGCGTAGCCAAAGCATTGGAGGCACCAGTAAAGCGAACGGTAACTGCTCCAGTAGTTGAGAACGCATCAAATACATAGTTGGCTTGATTGGTAAAGCGAATGGTACCATTATTAGTAAAATTGCCTCCAATATTAAACTGATGAAAAATGCTATGATATAAACCGGCTCCAGGCATAGTGCCTGGTATAGCATAGGTTCCAATGGTGTTTCCCCGACCCACTGCAATACCAGCTGTATTGCTTATAGTAACATCACCAGCCACCATCACATTTAAAATGGTGGTTAAGGCATTGTCATTAATTTTAAAAATGCCTTTTTGTAAATTCAAATAACCGTTTGCGGTAATATCTTTAATAAGAGTAAGCGTATCGGTTGCATTGGTTAGGTTGACTTTTAAATTAAAAAAAGTATGTGTTGTTGCAATTGTTCGTGAGGTTCCATAATACTCTACTGTTCCTTCACCTTGCCCTTTGGAGATAAAGTGGGTTGCATCTCCTGTGGGAAAATTGTCACCAGCTATTAAAATAATGCCATTTCCACGAATGGAGGTAAAGTTCTGACCAGTTGAATTGGCTAAATCGAGTCGTCCTTCCACCGTTAATTGATCACAATTTACATTGTTGATGTTCATAACTATAGTGCGTCCGTCTTTTATCACAACTTTATCAGAATTTAGGGAGGGATATAGGTTGCTAGGATTGTTAGGCAAAGCGCCAGAAGGGTCGAGCGTCCATATTGTAGGGTCGTTCCAGTTTCCTGAAACCAGTGTGTACCAAGTTAAACCAGCTTTACCAATAAGCGGGCTGTTTATATTATCAATAGTGCCAATAGTGTAATAACCATTAACCAAATTAGCATCTGAAACCTCAAAAACAACTTGATCGTTATCTGCCAAACCAACAGATGTTGTGGTAACTTGAGCATAATTTCCAGAAGTAGTAGCTCTATAAAGAAGTACATAATTAGAAACATTCTGAGGATATTGTCCTGCAGTTATTCCTTCAGGAAAATCAAAAATGATCTTGTCATCATGACTTCCTGTTTTTTCAATATACCAATCTCGCTTCCAGCGTTCTTGGATTAATACTGGTAAATCTGATGTTGTAGGAGCATCATTGAGTGTATTATTGTTTCCTGTCATCAAATATTCTCCATTATCCAAACCTGCATTCGATTGAAGATATAAACCAGCTAAACCCCCCAATAAATGGGAACCATCAGATTCCTTACCAATACCTGCCACATCGTATATATAATTTGTGGTAATCGAATACTTATCTGTTCCGGCTGCAATGGTCATGCCATATTTGGCATTCAAATAATTGTTTACTAATAGTTGCTGTGCTGAATTTAATGCAGTTGTAAAATAAATAATTTCCGCAACATCAACATCGTGATAAGAATAGGTTGCCCCATCATTAAAGGAGTTTCTTGCTATCGCAGCACCATTATAGCTCAACAACTTGTTAGCATTGCTAATATTTCCAAGTTCTGAGCCATCCTGAATAAATCTTCTTTGAGGAGCAACTTCTGTTGAAGCAAGCCGATCTGTGAATATGCTAAACACATTGACAACATTGTTTCCTGCATTTAATGTTTTATCATCTATATCATTCCCATAGTGATTACAAATAGCAGTTGTAGGACTTTTCCAAGGCATGTGAAGGTTTTTATTTGCTTCATTATCGTTTCCGGCTAGAACATATTTATTTCCAAGAGTGCGTCTTGCTGCCACAAACATAACTGTAAGATCTGTATTAACAATTATATTGCCATCGTAGGTCATAAAATCTTCATTTCCTGCTCCTCCTGTATTATCAAAACTCACAACAGGTTTAGAGTTTATAATAGAAGTTGAAAATATTGGTTGTTGTCCAGCTATTGGCTGAACGGCATCGTTTCCATTTCCTGATTTATCAGACCATACGCTCACATTGGCTCCATTAGCAAACCCCAAACTATTGGCATCTAACCATAAAATGTTTCTGGGTTGCGAGTTTGTTCCTTTTTTATTACCCACACCGCCTGGTCCGTTTTGAGCACAAATGAACATCGTATTTGATATAAATACCAATAATGTTAGGAGTAAAGAAACTTTTTTCATAATTTTTATTGAATTAGAAAGTTGTTTGAGAAATCAGGCAATATAAATTTATAGATACAAGTATTTTAGATAAATCAAAAAGAGAATTATTTATGTTTTATAGAATAGCAGACGATTTTCAATGTTGTTATAATAAGGCTATAAATTAAGGAATTACAATTTTTACTTCAAACGACTTTACTTGAAATAGGACATAATAATTAATTATTTCATAAACAAACGACAAATTTACAACTAATTTCTTTTAAGACCTAATTATTAGCATTTATAATAAATCTCTTTGTTTGCATATTAAAGATAAAAATAGAGTTTGGTAATGTTTCCTAAATTAAAGTAAAAAAAAATATTTTTGTTAACTAAATGCAATTAGGATAGGATACTTATTAATAAATATCCTCAATTTGCGCAATACGAAATAAATATTTTGTATTTATTATTTAGTGTTTTTGTCGATATTGATTTGTCCAAATATTTTTTCTAATTTACCTTCAATTTGCTCGACCGATATTGGTTTGCTAATAATTATTTTATAATTATCTAACAAATAAAATGTGGGCGTCCGCCAAACATAGTAGTCTTTAGAAACTTCGCTTTTATATCCTTTAAAATCACTTACATTTAACCATTTTAAATCATTTTTCTTTATAGCATCTTTCCAAGTTGTCTGAATGGTGTCAATAGAAATGGCAATTATTTCAAAACCATTGTTTTTATAGGAGTTATACAATTTTTTTAATTTTGGAATTGACTCTTCACAATATTCGCAGCTCGATTTCCAAAAAAACAACAGAATCAAATTGCTGTTTAAAGAGTATAGAGAAACAGACTTGTTGTTTTCATTTTTTAATTCGATTTCTGGTGCTTTGTTGCCAATGGAAAGTTTCTTTATTGCTTCTGTTTTGTCTTTCAAATCTTTTGCTTTTGGGTCATCGCTTTCACAATAAGATTGAAGGTAATAGTTTTCCACAAGGTAAGTAAACACGTCTTCCCAGCTCGATTCTTCAAAAGTTTCTACAAATAAATTAAGAAAATAATTATTTACTTTAGTGTTTACCCCAGATTTAAACAAGACCATATCAATAGCCTTTTTGTATCCATTACCATCAGCTGATATAAAGTTGCGTATATAGTTATTACAAGCATTATAAAAGACATCCGTATTTAAGAGAATCGTATCATTGAAATTGATGTAATCAAAAAAATGGTCTCCAAGGTATTCGTTTTTGTTTTTGTAAGTAGTGGTTGGATTTTTATTTTTAAACGCTTCAAAGTCGGGCAAAATATATGACTTCATAATACGAGATGCAATGGTATTAGTGTTTTTTGATGTTAATTCTGTTATAAATTTATTCTTTTCAAGGATAACAAGGTCAATTTCTTTTTTAAGACTATCAATTTTTAATGTATTTTTAATGGTATCGGCTTGCAGCTCTTTTGCTTTTGCAACAATATCAAATATTTTTAAATTTTTAACTTGTGAAAACTTCAGGTATTCATAGTATTGTTTGTTTTCTTCAGATTTTATTACATTCATTTCGCTTACCAAATCATTGATATCAGTTTTCATTTTCACTGTTTTATTGTCGAAAATAAGGTCTATGTAATTTCCTTCATCAATAATTACGCGATACAATCCTATTGGTAAAGGCTTTTGAAATTGAAAACGAATATTTTCTCCATCAATTTCGGTTGTATCAACTATTGTTTTTTTCCCGCCTTGTATTAATGAAAGATATGCTATTTTGCTTTGAATTCCTTTTACTTTTATGGTAATTGCAATTTCGTTACTTTTATTGGTAATAAAATAAGTATAAACAAAATAGAGTATAACAATGGATGCTAGAAAGCCTAATATAAAGACTATTTTTTTATAAGAATTCATCATATTATAAAGATTTCGGAGGAAGAAATATGTACAAAAAGATTGATTTTGATAACCAAACCAAAAATTAACGCTAAAAACAATAAAGTAAATAGGTTAACTAGAAATAGAAATTTTTAATTTTTGACCAGGTTTAAGCTTTGTATCAAATAAATTGTTGGTTTTTTTAATTTCGTCAACCGAAACGCCTGGATATTTATTTGCAATACTCCATAACGTATCCCCTTTTTGTACCGTATAATAAACAACTTTGCGCGAAAGTGTAGTTTTTTTGTTATCATTAGGTTTGTTAACAACAACAGGTTTATTTATTTCTTTTACTTTAGTATTGACGGTTTTTTTATCATTGTTAATGGTTTTTACCTTATTAGCTGAATATACATTTATTTTTTCTCCAACATATATATTGGTACTGGTCATATTGTTCCAATCCTTTATTTCTTTTATAGTACAATTATACATTGCAGCAATAGAACCTAAAGTTTCTCCTTTTTTAACAGTATGATAACCAGTAGTGTATTTGTTTTTATTTAGTTGTTTCTTAAACTTGCTCATTTCATTTTTTTGAATAGCAAGCCACTCTTGATTTAGCTGTTGATTTTTTGTTTTATAGTTATATATGGCAGTATCGTGGGTAACAAAATTGTCAATATGTTCAATAGGTAAACAAAGTATATAATTTTTGTTTTCGTAAGCAGGTATTACTCCGGCTTTAAAGCTGGGGTTAAGTAAAGCAATATCATCTATTGGAATGTTTAAATATTCTGATAATTGTGCAAAGGTTAATTCTTTATGAACAACGACAGTATCTGTTTTTAAATGGGCAATGTTTGGTTCAATTGGGAAAATGTTGTGTTCTTCAGCATAATTCATCACATAACTCACCGCAATAAATGCAGGCACATAACCTTGTGTTTCGCGAGGCAAGTAATCCTTAATCTTCCAAAAATCCATTTCGCCACCTGAGCGTTTAATGGCTTTATTCACATTACCTGCACCAGAATTATAGGCAGCCAGTACCAAAGCCCAATCATGGTAAACATTATATAAATCCTGGAAATGTTCACAAGCTGCTATGGTTGATTTATATGGGTCATATCGGTCATCCACATAAGAAGAAACATTTAAATCGTACATTTTTCCTGTACCTAACATAAATTGCCATAAGCCTGCCGCACCACATCGCGATTTTGCAGTGGGTATTAATGCGGATTCTACTATTGCCAAATACTTTAACTCTAATGGCAGGTTATATTTATCTAATTGTTCTTCAAAAATTGGGAAATATATTTTAGATAGTCCCAGCATTCGGGATGTAAGTCCTCGTTTTTTAGTTACATAAACATCAATATACCTTCTCACGTCATCGTTATAGACGTATTTAAAAGGAGAATTAACATTAAGTACAGCTAAACGCTGTGCATAAAGAGAATCTAGGGCACTATAACTGCTAAATAAGTTGGGGTCATAAGATGGAATAATGTTTGTAGTGGCAGTGCTATCTTGAAATGATATTTTTGTAAGACTATCAAACATAGATACAATGGGGTCATCTAAAAATTGATAATCCTGTACAAGAGTTGTTGTGATAACGGTGTCTTTTACAATAGTATCTTTTATTCCATCAATATTGGCGGCTGAAGAGTTATTCAATAAAAAAAATATCCAAAAAAAAACAAAAAT
>MNXO01000106.1 GCA_001872995.1 Bacteroidetes bacterium CG2_30_32_10
AAAATTCTAATTGAATTGGTATTTCAAAACTTAAATAATTAATATTATGTTCTATAATATCCGAATTCTGATATTTTAATGCAGTATCAATTGGGATCCTTAAAACAGTTTTTCTGTTTATAAATTCTAGTCCTGTTCCTAATCTAAATCTTTTATTTATTCTAAAAAAATATAATGCATTAGTATGGTATGAGAAATTATTGTAATATTTAAATCCCAAATAAATGGTATCTGAAGGCAAGTTTATTTCTCTATCTATTGTCGTGTCTATATGAATAGGTTTATTATACCCATAAATAAATCTATACTGCATACCTGCACCAAAAGAAAAAGAACTTCTGTTTTTTATCAATATTGTATCTGGTTTGTGATAGCTAACACCTTCAATATAACAATTAGAATTATTTCCTGGTGCGTAATTATCCCACTTCCAAAAATCGGTTCTTTTAAATTTATCTCTTATTACTACTGGTGTACTTCGACCATTACCCACACCTTCATTAACAAAACCTGGGTTTTCGTCTCTATTTAGCCAATCGCCCAAAAAACGCTGTTTGTATGTCCAATATTTATACATCAATGCTTCATTGTTTTGAGCAAATATTGTTGTATATTCTGATAATATTAGCATGAATAACAACAATAATATTTGATTTTTATATTTAATTTTCATATATTTACTTTTTATATTTACTTGTAATGCCCTAAAATAATCATTTCTTTTGTATGCTTTAGCTTTTGGACAGTTCATAGTATTATTAAATTACTAGTTTACTCGTAATTCTTTAACTTTTTTCATTTCTATTGTTATGTCGTATTCCAATGATTGCAATTTCATTTCTTTGTATGTAAGTCTTAATATTTTCCATTTTTCACTAATCAAATGAGTATATATAAAATAATTAGGAAAAAAAACAATAGGTTTTGGTAATTTAGGATATAAACCATTTGACATAAAAAACAAACTGTTTTTATCCTTATCATTAAACCCACAGATATTAAAAGCAGTGTCAGGTCGTATATCGTTACCTTGTTTATCAATTGCTACATAACCTCCAGTATATTTTGAACCCCATTCTGGTGCTCTTTTAGGAAATTGAAAGCGATACCTTGCAACATTAAGCGAATCAATAATGTAAAGTTTATCTTGCCCTTTAATAGTAAGGCTAGTTGCTTCCCACTCACCAGTTAAACGAACATTTATATCTCTAAAAGAGATACGAGGTCCCTCGGGATATGTTTTTTTGCAAGAATATAATACTACATTACAAGCAATTATAACAAATACGATTCTTTTTAAAAATATTGATTTCATTTGTGTTGAGTTTTAATGATTTATTTTTTCTAAAATAACTTTATTTTGTTCTTGTAATGCTTTTATTTGTTTGTCTTGCTCAATAGTATAAAGATACAATTCTTCAATCTTTTTTAATAACAGTGCATTCATTTCACCTAATTCTATACCATTTGCTTTTACATCACTTGCACTTGGTATATCAGGTAAATGCTTGTTTATCTCAACATACTTTTTAAGTTCATTTATAGGAGTAAGTTCATAATCAGCTTCAAACACATAATCGTGCCATTGCAAAGCATCGTCAACAACTTTCACTTTTTCTGTTAAAATACTACCAGCAACAGCTAACTTAAACCCTTTGGTATCTTGAATTCCTATACCAACATTACCACCACTTATTTGCATTACAGGTCCCGTTCCATCTCCAATTCTAACACCACCTTCCCAATGAATGTCCAGCCCATCTGAGCCTGTTACATCATATTGTTCCATGGTTAATGTTTCTCCAACCATGTTTTGAAAGGTTTGCGATTCTCCTTCCATCATTTTTTTTACTAAGGACAAGCCATATAGCAGATGCCAGCATTGGTCTTGACTTTCTTCTCTAGGAGCTTCTACCTTAGAACAATTTTCTGACTTCCAATCTGTAGCTGCAAATAGTAATAATGGAGCATTTGTGCCATCATCTTCTAACAAAGTATTTCTATATGAGGAAGCGTTGTTTCTTATTTTTAAAATACAATCTGTACAACTATATCCAGGATGGACAGGATTGTTAATTTCACAACCTTTTGCGTCGCATCTGACAAAAAAACCATTGAGATCAGCATTGCCTCCCCAATATAATTCAGCATAATAGTCTATGCGGTCAACCGCCAGCATTGCCCATTTTAATTCGTTTAGTGTTTCACTATAATCTTGTCCATAATCTTTCAGCAAACGATATTCGCTTGCCAACACAGCAATATAAAATCCTAAAGGTACTTCAGAATCTCCCCAATTCATTTTATCTCCATACCAATGGCGAATAGAACCAGGTATATTGGTACCCACTTCATTATCGGGACTCACAACCAAAAACTGATGTTTGAGTCTGTATCGATAATACCAATATTTTTCAAGCAACTCTCTTTCTATACTTTTACTTTGAGCTTTTTGTGGAATAGTAAAAAGTAACAATAAAACACTTATTAAAAATATATTTATTTTCTTCATATTTATTTAGTTTATAATTTTACCGCTGTATTGTCCATTCTTCATCATTTTTAAGTTTATATTTTAATAAACCAAAGGGTTTATTAAAATAAACTTCTTTATAAATACAAGGGTTTGCTAATAATGATTTATAATAATTAACATTATTATAATCAATATCATTAATTGTATAAATTGTATATGTACCTACTGAATTATACTTACAACTATAATCCTCATAAAGCAAATGAAAACTAAAGCTATTAGGATCAATTTTTAATTCAAAATAACACATTATTTTACCTGTTCTAACATCAATATAATTAGTTCTTATAAATTCTTCGTAATCAGCAGCTTTTGACCAACTCATAAAACCACAGGCGGTTTCTGATCCACCACTCATGTGTTTTTCAATTTCTATACGAAAAGTATCGCTATTACCCAAATTGCTTTTGAATATAACCAATTCGTCTTGCTGGTAAATTAATTTGTTTTCATCTGGTACATATTTATACGTGTTTTTGCAATGACAGCTTATTATTATACCGCTTATAAGTATAATGAATATAATGTTTTTAAGTTTTGTTTTCATTTTTATATTTTTTAGTTTTTTTACACCAAAGACATGTATAATACCCTATATATATTTATTTCACTTGATTTGTTTTTGTTTATGGGCATTTCTTAGTAAATTCATTAATAATTGATTTAAATAAATCCTTTCTTATTTTTATTCAATCTATTTTGAATTGTTATTCATTTTGATTTCTTGCAAACTTTTCTGAGTTTCTTCGTCTTGTTTTTTTAGCAATTCTATTTGTTTGTTTTGCTCAATAATATAAAGGGTAAGTTCTTCCACTTTTTTTAGTAAAATGATGTTCATTTCTCCCAAGTTTTGTCCATTGGTAGAAATGCTTTCTGATGTGGGTACTTCGGGCAAATGTTTGTTGTCTTTAATAAATTTATCCAATTCCTCTAAAGGTATCAATTGGTGTTTGTTGTCAAAAACATAGTCGGGCCAACCTTGTGGACATTGGGTTGCTACAACAAAATCCTTTGCCCAAACTTTGCCATCTTTATATAACTTAACCCCATCGCCTACTTTAACATTTCCACCACTTACTTCTATCACAGGTCCTGTATAATCCCCAATTCTAACACCACCATTCCAATGAATGTCCAGCCCATCTGAGCCTGTTACATCATAATGACCTATGTAATAATAATCCGCCTGGTCATTACCAACTAATTTAAATTTATTATAGGTAGAACCAATATTTATATTACCATCTACTCTCAGACTATTTGCTATCGTAGTCCCCGTATTATTCACCTGCATTAAATTTACCGCATTGCCGCCCCAATAACTGCTATTGCTCATAACATAAAAACCTTCATTTGTTTGGTTGTTGTCTGAGTCTATAAAAACAGCAAAATCTTTATCGCTAATGATGCGTCCTGCACTATTGATCGTTTTTTAATTAAATAATTCATCAAATAATAGAGTGAAAATTTTATAATTATTTGACTAAAACTATCTTTTGCACTTTTCTAGTATCCTCAGTTACGAAAATACAATAATAAATACCACTATTTAGTTTTGAACCATCAAAGACTACTTGATGTTTACCTTCAATTTGTGTTTCATTCATCAATTCAGCTACTTTTACATTCATAGAATTTAATATAGTAATTTTTACATTGCTTGATTTTGTTATGTTATAAGCGATGGTTGTTGATTGGGTAAATGGGTTTGGAAATATTTTTATTTCGGGTATGTTTGCTTCAATTACATCAATTTTATTTGGAGCAATTATGTTTTTGAGGTTTAATACATATTCTCCATAATAAGATGAATTATTTTTTTCTGGGTTTAATACAATTGAAGCACTGAAATAGGTACCGCTGCCTGTACCACTACTAAAACCTGGCAACAACTGTATTTGAGAGCTTGCCTGAAAAGCAGTACTTTTCTCATTGACTGGGGCACATGAACTTTGAATACTGTTCGTTGCTATAACATTAAATGTTTGACCCGCATTATGAATTAGTTCCATAAAATTACAATTTACATTATAATCTCCCACACAATAAGGTGGAGGTGTAATACCAGGCGGCACCATATTTACAGCAACCCAAGCATAGTAAACAGAACTAACTAATGATGGATGAATATTTGAAAGCTCTTCCGCACTATAACAGCAGGCTCTCGATAAACTTTGATACCCATAAGTAGAACCCATACGCAACATTGAGTTATATACCACTACAGTAGCTATTTCTCTCCCAAGCCCAGTTACAGAAACACCGTTGCAACCTGTGCCCCCATTTGCTAATAAATAATACCATCTGTTAAACACTCCATTCCTATTATGGCAATCTGTATGTGCATACCAATTGGCATCTTCGTAATAATCTGCCGAATTTCCATCGGTTGAGGGAATATCCATCCAACGAAGTGTTTGCACATCTTCCCGTATGGTCCAATCCGGTGTTTTATTTATAGGGGTCAATAAATCGGTTCTAATAGCTTCGGTATAGAACTCTGCCATAGAACCCATAATATCACAAAAACCTTCTTCTATGGCACATATTTCAGAATTGTCATCATCTGGTGGGTTATATATGTAATGTTGCACATCATGTGTAAATTCATGACCTAATATATCAAGAGAAATAGTTAGTTCAGGTGCGTTATCTTTAGAAATTGTTATTATACCATTTTCAGTAAAAGTTATTCCCCCTCCAATGCTCATAAAATTGATGTGTAAAATAATTGGCCCATTATTTCCATCTGTACCATTTCTTCCACAAAATCTTGCATAAAAATCATACACCATTTCGAGGCACCAATGGGCTGTTGCTCCCTTTGGGTCGTTGGCATCCTCATTCCATTTGTTATCTAAATTATGAAAGTTAAAATAAAACAAAGCAGTATTTTTTTTTGTATTAATAGAACCTCTTGTTTCATCCTCTAATTGATATTTATCTATGCTGCCTCTCCACTTTGCCATTATATATTGCAGGCCATCACCTGTTATTGTTTCAACCGTACCCTGGCTCGATTTTTTTGCATTGTTAAACTGCTTAACAATTTTACCATTATTTGCATCAACATAAATAATTTGCGATGGACTTTCATCATTCTTATTTCTTACAATAAACTTATATAACAGCTTATAATTATTATCAAAACTGTTGATAACTATATTATGCTTAAATCCAATTCTATTTTTAAAATCAAACCTGGTATAAAGCCTTTTATCCGTTATCAGCTCATAGTCTTTGATGCCTGAATGGCTTAATGCATTGACTAAAGCATTTGTTTCGCTTATCAACGGTATGTTAGGCATATTGATACCACGTATAATATTGCCATTTGCATGGAGCAGTTTTCCATCTCTCACAGTTATGATTAATCCACCCCCCTCTACCAAAACACCTTTGTATAACTGCAAAAACCTGTAATGCTCAATATTCATAAAACTTTCGACACTATACAGACATAAATCATCGTTATTGGTAAGGCCCAATGCAGATTTATAGTTTTGTATAAAAGCAGCGGGTGTCATATTAAATTCTGCCTTAAATTTTATCCAGTTTCCGTCATCTGATATATAATCGGCTGTTTGCAACAACAATATGTTTTTACTGTAATTATAGGTTGCAATATCATCATTTACTGTTTTTTTCTGGGCATTTAAATTTACTATACCAAAAGCAGTCAAAAGCAATACTATTGCATATTTATAAATTAGTACTTTATTTTCCATTTTATATTTTATATTTAAGTATGAATTTGAAAATCTATTCCATTAATTTGTTTGAAATCTTAAAAACGATAATAAACATTGATACTTAATCCTCTATGAATTACAAAATATTTACCTTTATAACTATCATATAGTTTTTTATTGTCTCTATTGTCGTAATGTTTTACTTCTCCCTGTCCATAAAAGAAACCACATTCTGTTTGAATTGATAATTTTTTCGTTGGTTGGTAAATATATCCAAGCACAGGGCCTATTCCAACATTATAAAATGTATGATAACTACCAGGTACTTCAACTTTAATTTTATCATAATCATATGCTTTCTGATAGTAACAAAGATCAATGCCTGTTATTAATATTGATTTCTTATTAAAGAATCTTCTTTCGTATCCGGCATTAATCATAACACCAGTTAAATTTTTATAATAATATCCAAAAAATTCATATGAAATACCGCATCTAAAAGCATTTTTATGATTAACAATTTTAAATGAAATATTAGAAGAAAATGTAGAAAGATCATAGGCATCAAACATTCCAACAACACTTGGAATTCCAAGGCCGATTTCATATCTGCAACTATCTTTTGGTGCTTGTGCAAAGCAAGATAAGTTTATACTAAGAATTAAGAGTACTGTTAATAATAAGCTTATTTTGTTTGTTTTCATGAGTTTATTTTTTAAAATGTCAGATGAAATGAATAATAAAAAAAACACCTCTTCTGGCTTGCTAAAGATTAGAGGCAATTTATAATATA
>MNXO01000111.1 GCA_001872995.1 Bacteroidetes bacterium CG2_30_32_10
CAACAAAAAACTAAAGCCCCTTATGTGGCTTAAGTTTATAAAAACATTGATATGAGCATGATTTAAAAAAATTTACTTATTTTTATCGGACAACAATAAAATAAAATATACTTTGATCGCCTTTCATAAAAATATTTATGAAAAATCATTTATTCAGCAGACCCTATTTAGTACCTGAATGAATGCAAGATGAAAAAAATCCAAATACTGAAAGCAATTATAGGAGGAATCTATTATTAAACTTCAGTAATTTTATTTTAATAGTTTTTATTTGTTAGATAATTTTATAGGTAAAGATAACAATATTTTTGCTTAAAAGCAAGAAAAAACAAGCAATTTTACCTAATCCTTTTTAGAAAAAACTTATGTATATTTGTATTTAATTTGTTAGTAATTGTTAAACAAAACACTTATAATTATGAAAATTTTTTATGCTAAAATGTTTTTTGCAATAGCAATCACAGTCAGCCTTTCTATGCTTGCGGTAAATTGCAAAAAAGACAAAGTTAATGAAGACCCACCTCAACTTCCACCAAAAACCTCAATGGTAATGGATTTTAGTGATTTTTCATCTGCTACAATTGATTATACCAAAAATATAGACTCAACCTCTTATGCAAATCATAATTGGGCTGGGCTAAATGTAGGCGTTTGGAATTTGATTTTAACCGTTAGACTTGCTGTTCCTGTTGCTTCTTTTTACGAAGCATTTAATCATCAATATGTTCAAGAAGGAGATAATCTTTGGTCGTGGTCTTATAGCTTTGTTGCTCAAAATACTAATCATACCGCTAAGCTTACCGCAATGTATATTGAAAGTAATCAAAAGATACAATGGGATATGTACATTACAAAAGAAAATGTATATTCAAATTTCCACTGGTACACTGGTTATTCTGCAATAAGCGGATTAGAAGGCAACTGGACACTCAATGAAAGTAATATTAAACCAACACCTCTTTTGAGTATTGATTGGCATCGTAATACTTCAACAGGGTCTTCAGATATAAAATATACCAATGTTGAGCCTGGTGGTTTAGAAAATGGTGGTTATATATATTATGCTGTTTCGCCAAGCGCTTCTTTAAACGCAACTTATGATATATTTAATAAAGGCGAAAACAAATTGATTAACATTCAATGGAATAAAAATTCCAAAAATGGTCGCATTAAAGATGCAAAACATTACTTAAATCCTGATTGGCATTGCTGGGATAGCTCTTTTTTAGATTGTAATTGTCCATAGATATAGAATTAATCATATCAAAAAAAACCAGCTGCCGCTGGTTTTTTTTATGATATTAATATTTTCTATGAGTTGTGCTTAATTGTTATCCATGAGTTTGCTTACAATTTCATCAAGTTCGTATTGTTTTTGAGAGACAAAAGATTTTCCTGCATCTAAGAGAGCTTTTATGTTTTCAAGAGAAGCATCATCCATTTCGTGCTTTGCCTCTGCAAATGAAGGCTCTAAACGATGATAATCCATATCGTCTGGCGATTGGAGTGTGCTGTATATCTTGCATAATTCATAATCAACTGTTTCAGCATTTCCAGACATTAATATGTCAATAATAGGTCTCAACCAACCAACTTTACCCCAATCTTTGGCTTCTTTATAAGAATAAGATTTTTTAGCGGTGCCTGTACCTATTGAAACTATTAACATATCTTTGACTGTAGCATTTGAAGGCTTTTCTGGCTTAGCTGAGGTGATTTTAAAATCAGTTTTCATTGCTTCTACATATGCACACATTGCAGGATTATTAGCAAACATACCACCATCAACAAGATACAATGGTTCATCATTGAGCGACCTAATGCAAGCAGGCTCAAAATAGGTTGGAGCAGCCGATGTTGCACGGGCAACATCTTTGATATAAAAATTTCTAACATTATTGTTTAGTGCGTCCTGTTTATTAAAGAAAATAGTGCGTCTTTTGAATATATCGTAAGCAGTAATAATACATGGTTTTATAAAGTCTTTAATAGTAGTATTTCCAAAATAATCATATAAGGCTTTCTCTAATTCAACTGCTGAATGTTTTTCATGAATTAAACCATAAACGCTTCTTAAATTCTGCCAAAAAGAAACATCAAATATTTTGTGTCCTCTGTTTACATATAAGTTAAGAGTTTCCTGAGCTGAGTATTTAGAGATAGGGCTATTAGCGTTGTTAGGCAATAGATAACAACAAGTTAATATTCCCCCTGTACTTGTGCCAGCAATAAGATCAAAAAATTCAGCCAACCTCGCATTTGGATTGTTTGTTTTAATTTGTAATTGTTGTTCAATATATGAAAGTATAACACCAGGTATGATTCCTCGAATGCCGCCTCCATCAATTGATAAAATACATGCTTTCATCTGTTTTTTATGGATTTTAAGTTAAGAACGCATTTAATACCCTATAACTACTCATTTAGAAGAGTATGTCATACTTATAGGCAGGTAAAGTTTTATTTATGGGCATTTTATAAGTAAACAAATAAAGATATAATTACAAATACCTAAAATTATTAAATTATATTGGTTTAGGAATAGTAAAGGTTACCGTAGTTCCTTTATGTTTTTTTGTTTCGAGCCAAATATTTCCTTCAATTTTATCAATTAATGATTTACATATTATTAGCCCCAAACCTGTTCCTCCTTCATTGTTAGTCCCCACCGTTTTGGGAAAAGGAGTATCGAGTCTGAATATTTTACTTGCAACAGTATGTTCAACTCCTACACCATTGTCGATAATACTAATTTCAAAGTATTTATCTTTTTCAACCGCATTGATGGCAATCTTACCTTTTGGATAGGAATATTTAATGGCATTATTTAATAATTTAATAAAAATTGTTGAAACAGCTTTTAAATCAGTATCAATAATTATTTTTTCATCAATATTTTCTTCAATATCAATGTTTTTGGCAATAATAGATTTGGTAAAAGATTGTATTACCTCGTTTACAAGCTCTTTTAGTTTAATTTCTTTGTTTGTGCTTTCAAAATTGTTTGTTTGAATATTAACCCATTCAATTATATTTTCAATAAATTCGTAAAGTTTAGAGGAATCATTGTTAAGAATTTTTGCATATTTAGAAACATTTTCCAAATCGTTGGTATTTATTTCTTGCAACATAAAAGAAGAACAACTTCTTATGCCAAGTAAAATATCTTTAATATCATTGGTAATAATAGAAAAGAACTTTGATTTGGTAAGATTAGACTCTTTTAATTCATCTTTAGCTTGTTTAAGATTTAAGTGAGTATTTACCCTAGCCAGAAGTTCTGATAATTCGAATGGTTTGGTAACATAATCTACAGCTCCTATTTCAAATCCTTTGATGATATCTTCCTGACGAGATTTTGCGGTAAGAAAAATAATAGGAATATCTTTATTTCTCGGATTTTCTTTTATTCTTCTACATACCTCAAGCCCATCCATATCTGGCATCATAATATCAAGGATTATCAAATCGGGGGTTTCTGAATCTAAAATATCTAAAGCAGATTTGCCATTAGATGCAAATGAAACATCAAAATTGTTTTCTTGAAAGATGTTTCCGAGTAATTGAACATTTTCTTCAACATCGTCAACAATTAGAATAAGAAATTGTTTGTCATCAAATTGTTTATCAGTGTGCATTATGTTTGGTTTATTACTTATTACGTTATTTTTGTTAATCTAGTTTCAATAAAGCTATTTGTTTGTGTTGATCGTTGTTGCAATTAATAAATGTTATAAAATATTATTATCCGTTTCAGCCTTCTTTGCTAAAAAACTTACAATTTCAGGAAAATAGCCTAAAATTTTCTTAATTTGGCTGATGTTAAAACTATTAGATTCTTTAAGCAATTCGTTCCCAAATTTATTAAAAATTTCAAATTGATAATTGTTGCCAATATCATTAATTCGGTCTGCAAAACTCTTAATTTGGTTTATCTTCGAAGTTTTTATTATCTGATTATATTCTGGCATCAATTCTTCATCGATTGTTTCGATTAAATCACTCAGATGCTCTTTGGTGAATGTGTTTAATGATAGAATATTTATTTCTGAGTTAAAATCAAATACATCTTTTTCATTCATATTTAGAGAATGTTTAACATACATATATTTTTTAATTAACTGATATATTTCGGCTTTGCTGTATGGTTCTCTAATAATGCCATCAATTCCATTTTCTTTTAATTGTTGAATATCCACATTATAATCTATAGGCGTAACAGCTACAACGGGAATTACTGCCAGAGCAGGGATTTTAACATATTTATGTAAAAAACTTAATTCTCTTAAATTTGAATTTGAAAGATAAACAAAAATAATATCAGGTTTTGTTTGTTCGCCATCAATAAAGTCGGGCTTTGAGAGCATATCATTAATAAAATCATCATTAATATCAATTGATTCAATCATCCTAAGGTTATTGTTCTTGGGAAGTTGAAAAAAAATACTGACATCAAAATTTTTAGTATTAACAATTAGCAACTCGTTATTTTTTGCTTTAGTTTTAGCTGAATAGGCATCAATACTTTCAGATTCAAATTCATCAATCAAAATAAGAGAGTCGGGTATAATGATTCGGAAAGTTGTTCCAGTGTTTTCTGAGCTTTTTATAAGAATAGAACCACCCATCATTTCAACCAATCTTTTCGATATGGAAAGTCCCAAACCAGTACCTCCATATTTTTTAAAGCTTTGACCACTTTTTTGTTGAAAAGCATTAAAAATAGTTTGTCTTTCTTCGGGAGGTATTCCAATACCAGTATCTTCAACATCTATAATAATATCAGTAAGATTAATATTTTTAGTACTTTTTTTATGGGTAGCTTTTATTTTAATATAGCCACTATCAGTAAATTTTACAGAATTACCAACTAAGTTTACTAAAATTTGACGCATACGAATTTCGTCCATAAAAACTTTAAAATTGAGCGATTTGTCTATTTCAGTAAAGAATTCTATTTGTTTTTCAATGGTTTTAAATGAAAATAATTGCGCAACTTCTTTAAAAATTGTATCTAAAGAAACTGGTTTGTAATTGATTTCAAATTTACCAGCTTCTATTTTCGATAAATCAAGCAAATCATTTATCAATAATAAAAGGGAGTTTGAACTTGCTAAAATAGTCTGAATAAATTCTTTTGATTTTGGCAATGTTGCTTCTCTGTCTAATAGTTTGGAGAATCCAATAATAGCATTAAGAGGTGTACGCAATTCGTGGCTTATGTTGGCAAGAAAATCTGATTTGGCTTGATTTGCTTTTTCGGCTAATTCTTTTGCTTTTTTTAATTCATCTTCGTTAAGTTTCTTATCTGTAATATCAACGCTAATTCCAACGATTCCAACTACTTTTCCTAAGGCATCGTGGTATGGGGCTTTATTGGTAGAAAGCCATATTTCTCTTCCATCTATAGTAAGTAATTTGTCTTCAACGTTTAATAAAGGATGGTCTTTTTCTATAACTTCTGCATCATCTTTATATAGTCTTTCTGCTATTTCTTTAGGAAACAAATCATTTATTGTTTTTTCTTGAATTTCATTGATAGAAATCCCTAATGTGTCTGAAAAAGCTTTGTTACCAGTAACATAAAAATGGTTTCTATCTTTTAAATATACGAGTGCGGGAATATTGTTTACAAGTGCGTGTTGTATATCAAATTGTTCTTTTAGTGCGTCTTCAGAAAGTTTACGATCCGTAATATCTTGAATCAGTAATATGAAATAATCTACAGTTTTGTCTTCCTTACGTATGGTTTGTAATACTATTTCAGTTTGTACGTTTCGTTGATTTTTCCTAATAAATTGTTTTTCTGTATAATGATAATCTTTTTCGCCATTGATAATTTGATTAAATAATTGGCGGTCTTTATTGATATCGTCTGGAACTAAGATTTCATACCATGTTTTTTTTCTAACATCTTCTAAAGATAAGCTAAGAATTTTGCATAGCTTATCATTTGCATCAATGATATAATTTTTGTCATCGGCAATTGCCATACCAATAAGCGAAGAGTTAAAATAATTTTTAAATTTATTCTCACTTCTTCTTAATACTTCCTCTGTTTTTTGTTGCTTATCAATAGTAAGACCCAGCTCTTTTTTCTGCAAAACAAAGCGATTGATGAGCAAGCTAATTTGTCCAAACTCATTTTTAAGGTCAATGAGTTTGCTAATTCTACTGGTATCTTCGTCTTTTAATGTTTGAGTTATAAGTAATAAAGGCTTGCTTATCCAAAAATAAAATAAAAAAAATAATACAATTACAATTACTAATGCCATTGCAATGAAAAACAATATAGAAAAACTAGACACACTTTTGTAGGAATCTAAAAAAAAGTTTTGCTTGGTGAAAAGCAATTTAACCAATGATTTATTATTATAATCAAATAATTGCTTAGTATAATAAACCCCATTTGCAGAAGGATTTGTTGTAACATCTTGATTGACAGGAACTATTGCAATATCGCTTCCTGTTAAACTTTGCATTTCAGCAATTAAATCATCTTTCCAAAACTTGCCTACATAAACATACCATTGACGTGATGTTGAATGATAATTTTCTTTAGGTAAAACATTTATAGAGCCAGCAACTTCAAGAATACTATCGTTTGAAAGTAAGTAGAAACTACAATTTTTCTTTCTGTTTAAACTTAATGTGATTACATTTGAATTAATTGCATTTTTAAAGTTTTTTACATTTTTAAAATCTTCAAGGTAAAATCGTAACTTTTTATTGGAATCAAACAACCATAATGCATTGATATGATAGTTTTTAACAAACGGAATCAAACTTTTTTTCACAAATAAAGTATCATCTTTTTCTATAAATCTTAAAATTTCGTTCCATGTTATTGAATCTTGAGAAATATCAGTTAGAAAATCTGTTTTAATTTTCATAACAGATTCAACA
>MNXO01000083.1 GCA_001872995.1 Bacteroidetes bacterium CG2_30_32_10
TTAAAAATAAACGAACTGGTGCGGGAAATTGACAAATGCAAATCTCTTTTAAATAGATAATATAAACAATAACTCCAATGGGAGAACAGATGATAACCATTTCTATTGCAGATCGACCATATCGTTTGGCAATAAACAATGAAAAAGAGGAAGAAAACGTTCGCAAAGCAGCTGTATTAATTAATGAAAAATTAAAAGAATATTCAACACACTATGCTTTTAAAGATAAACAAGATTTGTTAGCAATGGTTGTGTTACAGTTTGCAGCGAAAGTGATGGATATAGAATTGCAAAATGAAGTGGAATCACAAAAAACAATGGATGAATTATTGAAAATTGACAAAATATTATCATAGTCTAAAAAAGAAACGTTCTTTGAAAAGCACTTAACGAATACCCGCGTTAATTTAAACAAGTTTATAAACTCAACAGTTTTAAAATTAGAACCAGCTCATAAGTAGCTAGAGTAGGCTTCAACCTTATGGTTTACAATTTATTGTAACCGAAGAAACTCAAATTATTTGGCAGTTCTATAAATGTTACATTGGGGTTTATTAAACCAATGGAATTAATGCGGGTTTTTTTTATTTACAACCATATATTTTATTTACTTAACTTAACAAAAAATGGATATTATCATTATTATTATTGCAACTTTTGGAGGTTTACTCCTTGGAGGTTTAATTGCTGCAACTATTTTGCGAAAAGCAATTGAAAAGAAAAGTCAACAGATTCTAAAAGAAGCAAATGCAGAATCAGAAGTATTGAAAAAAGATAAAATTCTTCAAGCAAAAGAAAAATTTCTACAACTGAAAACAGAGCATGAAAAGCTTATCAACGAAAAAAACATTGCAATTACTGCCAGTGAAAATAGAGTTAAACAAAAAGAACTTTCTGTTTCTCAAAAAATAGAGGAATACCAACGAAAACAAAAAGAATTAACTACTATTAAAGATAATTTAACAGCACAACTTGAAATTGTAAGCAAAAAACAAACCGAACTTGACCGTTCAAGCAAACAACATATAGAAAAACTCGAAACAATTTCAGGACTATCAGCTTCAGAAGCCAAAGAACAACTTATTGAGTCTCTAAAAAACGAAGCTAAAAGTGAAGCATTGGCTCAAATTAAAGATATTGTAGAAGAAACAAAACTTTCAGCTAACAGAGAAGCAAAAAAAATTATTATTGAAACCATTCAACGCACTGCAACTGAACAAGCTATTGAAAATGCCGTTTCTGTTTTTAATATTGAAAACGATGAGATGAAAGGTAGAATTATTGGTAGAGAAGGCAGAAATATCAGAGCCTTAGAAGCCGCTACTGGCATCGAGATTATTGTGGACGATACCCCAGAAGCCATTATTCTCTCTGGCTTTGACCCTGTTCGCAGAGAAATTGCTCGCTTATCTCTCCATAAATTAGTTACTGATGGCAGAATACATCCTGCAAGGATTGAAGAAGTAGTTGCTAAAACGAAAAAACAAATTGAACAAGAAATTATTGAAATTGGAAAAAGAACTACCATCGATTTAGGTGTTCACAATTTACACCACGAGCTTATTCGCTTGGTTGGCAAAATGAAATATCGCTCTTCTTATGGTCAAAATCTATTACAACATTCCAAAGAGGTTGCCAATCTTTGTGCTACCATGGCCGCAGAACTTGGATTAAATCCTAAAATTGCCAAACGAGCCGGCTTACTTCACGATATTGGTAAAGTTCCTGATAATGAACCAGAATTGCCTCATGCAATTCTTGGAATGAAACTTGCTGAAAAATATAAAGAAAGACCAGAAATTTGTAATGCTATTGGAGCGCACCACGATGAAGTGGAGATGGATAGCCTCATTTCTCCAATCGTACAGGTTTGCGATGCTATTTCTGGCGCCCGCCCTGGTGCCAGAAGAGAAGTTGTTGAAGCATACATCAAACGTTTAAAGGATTTAGAAGAATTGGCTCTTTCGTATCCTGGTGTTATTAAAACTTATGCCATTCAAGCGGGACGTGAATTAAGAGTTTTGGTTGGCAGCGAAAAAATAAGTGATGAGGAAGCAGAACACATTTCTTATGATTTATCTAAAAAAATTCAAACGGAAATGACTTATCCTGGGCAAATCAAAATTACTGTAATTAGGGAAACCAGAGCTGTTAACTTTGCAAAATAAATTATCATTATGACAAAAAATATTCGTGTAAGGTTTGCACCCAGCCCTACGGGTCCATTGCATATTGGCGGTGTTAGAACTGCTTTATACAATTACCTTTTTGCTAAAAAAAACAATGGTGACTTTATTCTACGTATTGAAGATACTGACCAAACAAGATTTGTTACTGGTGCAGAAGAATATATCATTGAGTCTCTTGAATGGTGTGGCTTAAAATTTGATGAAGGAGTCCATATTAGTGGACCGCACGCACCTTATCGTCAATCAGAACGAAAAGAACTGTACAAGGAATATGCAGATTTATTATTAGCCAAAGGTTTTGCTTATTATGCTTTTGATTCTTCTGAAGAACTCGAAACGCTTCGAAAAGAATATGAATCAAAAAAAGAAACCTTTTTTTATAGTTCCAAAACCAGACTTAATTTAAATAATTCACTAACAATAAGCGAAAGCGAAGTAAAACAAAAACTTCTTTCAGGAGAAAAGTATGTTATAAGAATTAAAATTCCTGAAAATGAACAAATTGTAGTCAATGACCAAATTAGAGGAGTCGTTACATTTGATTCGTCGCTATTAGACGACAAAGTGCTTTACAAGTCAGATGGTATGCCAACTTATCATCTTGCCAATGTAGTGGATGACCACTTAATGGAAATTACTCACGTAATTAGAGGTGAAGAATGGTTGCCTTCCGCTCCTTTACACGTTTTGCTTTATCGTTATTTAGGTTGGGAAAAAGAAATGCCACAATTTGCTCATTTGCCATTATTATTAAAACCAGATGGAAACGGTAAACTTAGCAAACGCGATGGCGATAGATTGGGCTTTCCTGTATTTCCATTACAATGGATTGACCCTAAAACAAAAGAAATATATTCTGGCTACAAAGAATCGGGTTATTTCCCTGAAGCTTTTATCAATATGCTTGCATTGCTCGGCTGGAATCCAGGTACAGAACAAGAAATTTTTAATTTGCAACAGTTAATAGAAGCATTTACAATAGACAGAGTCGGAAAATCTGGCTCCAAATTTGACCCTGAAAAAGCAAAATGGTTCAACCATCAATATATTCAGAAAAAAGACAATAAAACTTTGGCTTATTTATTTGCACCAGTGCTTATTGAAAAGAACATTTCTGCCGATATAAAATATGTGGAAGAAGTTTGTGGTTTAATGAAAGAGCGAATAAATTTTATGAGCGAAATGTGGGATAAATCTGCTTTTTTCTTCACCGCCCCTTCTGTTTATGACCCTAAATTAATTAAAGACAAATGGAAAGAAAACTCCGCACAAATATTAACTTTGTTTTCAGAAAACATTGTTAATCTTCAAAACCATAATATTGATTCTATTGATGCATTTATTAATGAATTTTTAACAACTAATCAATTGGGAAAGGGACAATTGATGCCTTTATTAAGACTTTGTCTTGTTGGAAATTCAACAGGACCAGATATAACACAAATTATCAGTTTTATTGGCAAAACCGAATCTATCAATCGTATAAATAATTGTATTCAAAAGGTTAAATAACAATGCTTTTAAATTTAAAAGAGGTTGTTTTGCTTTGCAAAACAACCTCTTTTGTTTGATTATAACCTACTTTATTCATTTACCACACAATTCAATAAAATACATTTCCACACTTAATACTTCATTGGAAGCTTCCTGAGGGTAAACCCAATGAAAATCATCATTCCACCCTTCTTTGGTAATAAGGAAAAGACTATATATTTCAGAATGATAATTAGGAATAACAGTAATTTGTTTCCAAAGATTTTCTATTTCTTTTTCATATTGGGCAATTCTATCTTTTTCTTCGGTATTATTAC
This sequence comes from Bacteroidetes bacterium CG2_30_32_10, assembly GCA_001872995.1. Classification (GTDB taxonomy): domain Bacteria; phylum Bacteroidota; class Bacteroidia; order Bacteroidales; family CG2-30-32-10; genus CG2-30-32-10. The sequence continues at coordinate 4,001 of MNXO01000083.1, forward strand.
CAATATAAACAACACTGCCTCCTTTACCCATTTGCGTTCCATTTGCTAATGCAGTAATGTTGAATTTTTCGGGTAATTTGAGCATTTGTTTGTAGATATCGTCATTATGGATTTTTGCTTTTAATAATTTGTTCACGTCCCATTTAGGTTCATATCTAAAAATAATTTTACTTTTCCCCGCTACCCCATTTTTCTTAATACGAGCGTTTCTTTCTTGCTTTGTTTCATTTGATAGTGGAGCATTAATTCTGTTTTCAAATAAAATCCAAGAAGTATCTAACCTTTCCAAAATAAACTTATCTTTATCCTGATAAAATTCCCAATTTTTAGGTATAGAGTTTTTGATAATCTTTAAAGTTGCATCTTTGTCAATGTCTTCCGTAGATTTAACTTGACTTTGTAATGCAATAAAAGGCATTCCGCTTATTAAAATCATTAATAATATTCGTTTCATAGTAAATAACTTTAAATGATTAATTAGTAATTTCAAATGATTTCATAAATTTACTTACATCTTTCTTATTAATAGTAGCAGTTGGCGAGATTACTGCAATCTGATACATAATTTTATTGACAATAATAACTTTATAATTAACCGTAAGGCTTTGAGAAGGAATTAAAATGGTTGCTTCAACCCCTTCGCATTTTTTAGATTTAAATTTATCCTCTTCCTTAATTTCGCCTTTGTGAGCATCTTTAAATTTTAACATGGCTGTTTTTGAAGCTTCATAACCTGTTGGGGCATTATCTTTAAGAATAGTCCATATTAATAAATAATCGGTGCTACCATCTTTTGCTGTAACAGTAGTTACTTTGCCTTCAGAGGTTTCTTTAAAATTATTATCGTATTGAACAGGAAAGTAAATTTCAACATTGCCTGGTTTTGCAAAATATTTTACCCAATCGCCACCATTTAAAATTGGTAAAGAGTTATTAATAGGTTGGCTTGCTTTAGTAATAGCAATGAAAGAAAATAATCCTAAAAAAATAAAAAAAAATTTTATTTTTAAAAAATCGGCTGTAATTCTAAGATTTGATTTCATATTATTAATTTTATAAGTTATTTACTTTAATTAAACAATTATAATGCCACATCATTCAATGATGGTAAGTTTTTTAACAATAGTGCCCGTTGAGGTTTTAAATTCTAATAGATACAAGCCATTGCTTAAAGACTTCCTTTCCCATACATAAGTATAAATGCCTTGTTGCTGACTTCTATTAACCAAAACTGCTTTTTTATTCCCTATTAAATCATAAATAACCAAAGAAACATTGGTAGATTTAGGAATAAAGTAGGTAATATTGGTAGATGTACTAAAAGGGTTGGGGCTTGTAGAAATAGAAACTTTTGTAGTTGGCAATTCATTAACTCCAACGTCAAAAACATGAATTAACTTAGTGTATGTGTCCGTTTGATTTGTATTATGATTAGAAACGGTAACAGATACTTGATATACGCCAGTATCAGCATAAAGATGATATGGGAAGTAGGAAGTTGAATCATCATCAGTACCATCACCAAAATGCCAAATCACTTCAGAGGGATCGCCTAAGGAAGTTCCTTTAAAATCTACTGGAGTAGCAGTCTTTGTGTCAAATTGATTATTAATAAAATAAGCAAAATTACATTTTAAACCAGGATTGTTGCCCATATTCACATTGATTAATCTTACATAATCACTTGTTCCATAGGCATTTGACGCTCTAAGATGAACAAGATAAAAACCATTGTCAGCATAGGTAACAATCGGAGTTGGAGAATTGCCTGTATCACCATTACCGAAATTCCAATGCCAATTGGTTGGTTTTCCGGTTGAATAATCATGAAATGTAACTGTTTTAGTTGCATGGTTTACAAAGTAATTGAAAAAAGCATTGCAACTATTGCTATCTGTTTTATAAGGAATAGTTTTACAATTAGTATTAAAACAAGTATGTGCATCATCCCAAACAGATAAACAAACATTATAAAAACCTGAATGGGCATATGTTGTTTTAGGGTTAGGCAAATTAGAACTGTCACCATTCCCAAAGTTCCAACGCCAATGGGTTAAATCACCTCCAATTGAATTATCAAAAAACTTTACTGAAGTCCAATCATGATGAGAAAAGAAGTTGAAATCTGCACGACAATCCATATTATTTGTACCAACTGAAATAACTCTATGAAACATATCCATACAATAGCTGGTAGAATTAAAAATAAATAAGCGAACATTATAAAAACCAGGGTTATTATATGTATGAGTTGGACTTGAGGTATTATTATTATCGGTTGTACCATCCCCAAAATCCCATAACAAACCATCAGGGTTTCCATGAGAAACATCTGTAAACACAACTTCATTGTTCATAACAGAATATGTAAATCTCGCATTACAAAGGTTGCTAACGTTGCCCACTGCAATTAAAGTATCATGGGTTGCATGAAAATCGAAAGGACATATTACGGTAAGTTTAACAATATAAAAACCAGCTGCAGCGTAGTTTTTATTGACAGTAGCTGCAGTGTCATTTGAAAAAGTACCATCTCCAAAATCCCAGAATGCGGCACCATAACCTGTTGTGGATGTATTATGAAAAAAAACCTGCGTGTTGACTGTATTGGTCTCTGCAGTAAAAGAAGAAACGCATTGCGCATCTGCAAATTTGAATGCCATCAGTATAAATAGGGTAAAAATAATTTTTTTCATATTTTTATAGTTTTAAATGAATATTAATTAACAAATTTAAAATAATCACAAAGAACAAATATAAAAAAAAATAGTAGAAAAACCAAGAAAAAAGTTAAAATAAAAGGTTATGTTTTAGAATAATGTAGAAATTTATTATCTTTGCAAAATAAAAAGAATAAATATGGATTTACGAAATATCATAAAAGCATTGACCCAGAATGAAAAAGCAGAATTAGCACTGATGCTTAATCAGGAATTAAAAGCACCAACTACTGATCTTTTTCTATCTTTATTAAATTCAGATCAAAAAATACTTTGCCCGCATTGTAAAAGCAATGATATATATGGA
>MNXO01000049.1 GCA_001872995.1 Bacteroidetes bacterium CG2_30_32_10
TTATAAATTTTCATTTTAATTGAGCTACAATAGATTTTAATAGGATTCAAAAATTTGATTTAAGATTTTATATTCTTCTTGTAAAAATAGAAATAATTTCACTAATTTTACAGCATATAAAAAAATTATAAATCAATAAAAAAGAAAATATATGAATGATACTTCATTTAAAAGCACACTATCAATGGCTATCAACAATGAAATTGAAGCCTATGAGTTTTATAAATATGCTGCCAACAAATCTAAAGATGCAAATTTAAAAACAATTTTTGCAGAATTGGCTGAAGAAGAATTGAAACACCAACATCTGTTAGAATCATTTCTTAAGAATGGTATCGAAAAAATGCATTTTCAAGATTCAGTCGATTATAAAATTTCTGAAACAATAGAATTACCTAAGCTAACAACAGATATGTCTTATGTTGATGGCATTGCATTGGCTATGAAAAAAGAAGAAGAAGCTATGAAAATGTACACAAAATTTGCCGAAGCAAGCATAGATGCAGACCTTAAAAATACATTTTCACAACTTGCCAAAATGGAAAAGGGACACAAATTGAAACTAGAAACTCTTTATAACAATTCCGCTTATAATGAAAATTTCTAGCATATAAAAGATTGATATTTCTGCACTTCAAATGATTTAACTTTTGATAAGTTAGCAATAATAATATCTTTTATATGTCTTCTTTCATTGAAGCAGAAGAATTTATTCGTTTATCATCGCACATTCCAATTGTTGATGTTCGTTCTCCTATTGAATTTGCAAAAGGACATATTACTAAAGCTATAAATATTCCTTTATTTAGTGATGAACAACGTGTTGTTGTGGGCATCAAATACAAACAGGAAGGACAACAAGCTGCAATAATCACTGGATTAGAATTGATAGGCAGTAGTTTTGCCGACAAATGCAAAGAAGCCCTTAAAATAGCTAAAAACAAAGAACTTCTAATCCATTGCTGGAAAGGGGGATTACGAAGCGAAAGTATGGCTTGGCTTTTTGAAACAATTGGTATTAAAACATATATTCTTAAGGGAGGATACAAATCCTATAAATCTTATATTAGAAAATCTTGGGAAACTCCTTTTAAAGTGATTGTTTTGGGCGGTTACACGGGAAGTGGGAAAACAGAAATTCTCCATGCACTTCAAAGAAAGAACCAACAAATTATTGATTTAGAAAAATTAGCACATCATAAAGGCTCTGCATTTGGCGCACTGGGACAGGAAGAACAACCTACTAACGAACAGTTTGAAAATGATTTATATGATGTTTGGTCATTAACAAACCACCATCAATATTTATGGCTCGAAGACGAAAGTCAATCTATTGGACGAGTTAGATTGCCCGATTTGTTTTTTGAAACAATGAACAACGCTCCACTTATTCGTATTCAATTGTCTCATGAAATAAGAATACATAGATTGGTTAATGAATACGCCTGTTTTAACAAAGAACAGCTTAGTTTGGTTATTAATAAAATTTCAAAAAAAATTGGAAGCCTCCTTGCAAAAAATATGATTGAAACTCTTTATAAAGAAGATTTTGCGATTGTAGCTTCGCTTTTGCTAGAATATTATGATAATACTTATGAATACTCCATTTCTAAACGTAAAAACAAACAATTTCAATGTGTTACACTCCCTAATGATAATGCAGACGGAAATGCACTATTAATGATGGAATCAATTAAAAATATAGGCTAATCATTGCTGGAATTAAAAAAAATTATTTCTTCCATTTCAATTGTCCTTCCTGGTCTGATGTTATTTTATCATTATCTAACAACCATTGAATGGCTCTTACCAACCTATCTTCCCCTACCCTTTTCACTAATGGAATAAGCTCATTGGTAGAATATGATTTTTCTTGCAAAAACGGTTTAATTTGAACCACAATTTCATCAAATTCAAATTCACTTAATGCGGCTTTGTTGCGTTCGAGGCACACATCGCACTGTCCGCAGCGTTTGGCGTTGATTTCTCCAAAATAATTTAGCAACATTAAACTTCGGCACTTATTGGTGCTTGTTACATAATTTACCACTGCATCTATTCGTTTAATAGCTTCTGCTTTCCGCTCCGAATAATGAGCAGCAGAAATAGAAATATCTTTCACATCGAGCCTTTCTTGACTATAAATGATTTGTGGCATTTGTTTTTGAGGAACGTATAATATTATTTTCAACTTTTGCAGTTGTTTTAATATTTCAATCACTTTTTCTCTTTCAATATTCAGTCGTTTAGCTAAAATACTTTCATTTATTTTAACAAATTCGGTAAAAACTCCTGTATAGGAACGCAAAATTGTTTTAATAAAGCCATCGTAAAAGGTATTTTGCACCTGAAACCTATATAAATCTTCACGATTAATAGGAATATTTATTCGCGATGGCTCATTGAGCGACTCCGAAGAAATGATATATCCCTCTTTTTCGAGAAACTTGATGCTATTATAAATCAAAATTGGAGAAAACTTATAGGTTGAAGAAAATTTAGCAATATCAAAATCGAAACTTGCATCTTGCCCACTTCCGGAAGCAAGTTGAAAGAAGTTACCCAATGCCAAATATACCTTTTTAATATCTTCAATATCGGGAAAACTAACATCTATGCTGTGTTTTAGGTCAATTATATCTGCATTATTATATAATAATATAGAATAAGCTGGTTTTTCATCACGACCAGCCCTGCCGGCTTCCTGAAAATAAGCTTCTAATGAATCGGGTAAATCAATATGCACTACCAAACGGACATTTGGCTTATCAATCCCCATCCCAAAGGCATTGGTTGCTACAATAATTCGTTTTTGCCCTTTCAACCACGCTTGTTGTTTTTCGTCTCTTTCCTTCTGCTCCAAACCAGCATGGTAAAAGGAAGCAGAAATTTGATGGTTGCTTAAAAACTGAGCAATTTCTTTGGTTTTTCTACGATTACGAACATATACAATTCCACTTCCGCTTACTTTGTTGATTGCTCTCAACAGACGATTCAGCTTATCTTCTTCTTTGATGGCAATGTAAGTAAGATTTTTACGCTCAAAGCTCTTGCGGAAAACGTTTTCTTTTTTAAATAATAGCTTTTCTTGAATATCTTTTACCACATTTTCGGTGGCTGTTGCTGTAAGTGCAAGAATAGGTATTTGAGGAAAATACGGTCTTATTTCGGCAATTTTCAGATAAGGAGGTCTAAAATCATAGCCCCATTGCGAAACACAATGTGCTTCATCTACAGCAATAAGCGATAGTTTCATTTTTTTGAAACGTGTTTTAAACAAATCGGTTGTCAAGCGTTCGGGCGAAAGATATAAAAACTTTGTGTCGCCATAAACACAATTGTCTAGTGCAATATCAATTTCGTTTTTGCTCATACCCGAATATATGCCAATAGCTTTGATTCCTTTTTTATTTAGGTTCTGAACTTGGTCCTTCATAAGGGCAATGAGTGGCGAAACAACCAAACAAATACCATTGATTGCCATTGCTGGCACCTGAAAACAAACTGATTTTCCACCACCGGTAGGCAACAAAGCCAAAGTATCGTTGCCTTGCATCACCGAAAGAATAATGTCTTCTTGCAAAGGACGAAATGTAGAATATCCCCAATATTTGATGAGTATTTGCTGTATAGTTTGATTTTGTTCCAAGTAGAATTTGCTTTTATTTGGTTTTGACGAAGATACTATTTTTATAGCTTTTAGAAAAATGGAATTTAAAATTTAGGGGTATAACAACGACCAGTAGAAATAATAATATACATTTAGGTTAATAAAAAAATATATGAAACTTTGCATATAGATATTTTATTTATCGGAATACTTAGATTAACAACTTATAACATAAATCCTAAAAATGTTTTTATGATAACAAAGCTTAAATATCCTAATTTTGTAGTTTTAAATTGGAAAAAACAAATCTTTTATTACAAGCAACGAAAACAAAATAAAACAAACTAGCATACGCTTTATTTCAAATTCATTTAAAATGGAATCAATAAGTAAAATATATAAAATTGGATATGGTCCATCAAGCAGCCACACGATGGGACCACAAAAAGCGGCGGAAATGTTTATTGAAAGAAATCCTAATGCTTTCAAATATAAAGTTACCTTTTATGGCAGTTTAGCTGCAACAGGCAAGGGACATTTAACCGATGTAATAATGCTTAACACTTTTTCGGAAAGGACATTAAGTATGGAGTGGCAACCAAACATTTTTCTACCAAAACATCCCAATGGGATGAAATTTGAAACCATAGATGAATCGGGTAAAAATATATCAATATGGACAGTTTACAGTGTGGGTGGTGGAGATATTATAGATGATGATAACGAAATTGAACACCATAAAGTGTATGAGTTAAATAAAATGAACGACATATTAAAATGGTGCAAAAACAATGGAATGACGATATGGGAGTTTGTTGAATTTAATGAAGGCAAACAAATATGGAGTTATTTATCAAAAGTATGGGCTGTTATGAAGACGTCAATATCTCGAGGGCTCGAAAATGAAGGTGTTTTACCTGGAATAATACACTTACCACGTAAAGCTTCTGCCTACCATATAAGAGCAAAAAGTTCGCAAGGTTCTTTACAAAAAAGAGCAATGGTTTTTGCTTATGCATTGGCGGTAGCAGAAGAAAATGCAGCAGGTGGTAAGATTGTAACTGCCCCTACTTGAGGTTCTTGTGGCGTAGTCCCTTCCGTATTATTTCATATTCTAAATAATTATGGTTTTCCCGAATTGAAAATGACCCACGCATTGGCAACAGCGGGAATTATAGCAAATTTAGTTAAAAATAATGCTTCTATTTCGGGAGCCAGTGTTGGATGCCAGGGTGAAATTGGAACAGCATGTGCAATGGCATCTGCTGCTGCCGCTCAACTTTTTGGAGCAACTCCCTATCAAATAGAATATGCCGCAGAAATGGGCTTGGAACACCATCTGGGACTTACTTGCGACCCTATTGCAGGGTTAGTTCAAATTCCTTGTATTGAAAGAAATGCTTTTGCTGCTGGGAGAGCTATGGATGCTTCAGCATTTGCTGTTATTTCTGATGGTAGTCATCGCATAAGTTTTGATAAAATTGTAAAGACAATGAACCAAACAGGTTTCGACTTGCCAAGCATTTATAAAGAAACTTCAGAGGGGGGGCTCGCAATTGCTTAGATTGCTAATACATTTTATTAAATATTAAGTTCATTGAAAACACAATAATACCAATTTCATTACCATTGATAAAAGAATTTAAATAGTGAATGCTCCTATAAAATAATAACTAATAAAAGACAATAAGTATATTTGTTTTAACTTAAAAAAAAAATCTGTTTAAGTTGATGTTTTTCCAATTAAAAATATAACTTTGTACGTTGTATTAAAACATAAAATAAACCATTATTTCATTCAACTACAATTTGAATGAAGCCTATTTATAGAATAATGATAAAAAAAATCCTATTAAGTATAATCAGCCTATTCATTTTAAGCAATATTTTATTATGTCAAGAAACGACCAAAATAGATTCATTGCAACTGTTGCTTCAACAAACAGTAACTGATTCAGCAAAAATAAAGATATACATAGCTATTGGAAACGAATATAAAAGCAATCAACAACCAAATGAAGCCATTGAATTTTATAAACAAGCAATTCAAGTATCTGAAGAAAATTCCTATCTCATCAAATATAAGTTAATACAAGCTAGTAAAGAAAACGAAAAAGACCATCAATTTAGGCTCACGTTAATAATTGTAATAGCTGTTTTAATAATTATTTTACTGTTTTACTATATTTATCGTACCTACAAATTCACCCGAAAAACTAATAAATTTCTAAGCGAACAAAACGAAATAATTGCAATAGAAAAAGCAAAATCGGATAAACTATTGCTAAATATATTGCCCAAAGACATTGCCGAAGAATTAAAAGAAAGTGGCTTTTCTATTGTTAAGCATTATGAAATGGTATCTGTTCTTTTTGCTGATTTTGCTGGTTTTTCTAAAATAGTTGAGGAAATATCTTTTGAATTGTTAGTTGCAGAACTAGATATGTATTTTAAAAAATTTGATAAGACAGTAGAAAAATACCATCTTGAAAAAATTAAAATCATTGGAGATGCCTATATGTGTGCAGGCGGCTTGCCAATTGCAAATCCCAACAATCCAATTCTAACGGTATTAGCAGGTTTACATATACAAAGAATAATTGAAAGCAAAAATGTATATAAAATTTTAAATAATATTTCGCTATGGGAATTGCGAATTGGTATTCACACTGGACCTGTAATTGCAGGTGTGGTTGGAGAAAAGAAATTTGCATACGATATTTGGGGCGATACTGTTAATATAGCCAGCCGAATGGAATCAGCAGGCGATATAAGCAAAGTGAATATTTCTGGAACCACTTATGAACTTATAAAAGATTATTTCGATTGCACTTATAGAGGCAAAATTCCAGTGAAGAGCAAAGGTGAAATTGATATGTATTATGTTGAAAAAATAAAAGCTGCTTATTCTCTTGAAGGTGATGGAATATTGCCAAATAACGAATTCTTAAACTTCCTTAAAATCAATTGAAGCATCAACATTGGTTAATAAAAAATTGTGTTTAAGAATATTTTAGAACGATTAATACACTATGGGCAATTACTTTGCGTGTATGATTATCATTTGCTATTGATATTAAATAGGGTCTGCTGAATAAATGATTTTTCATAAATATTTTTATGAAAGGCAATCAAAGTATATTTTATTGTTTACTTTTTTCTTGATAAAAAAGTAAACAAAAAATCAAGAACGACAAATGCTTCCCCCCACTCTGCCAATTTTTTGAATTTGTTACCAATGAATTAGCCTGTCATATTATGGCAGGACTACATTTGTACAAATTCTAAAAAATTGGCATTCACGCAAGAGCCCGCTCGCTTGTCGTTCGGACTTACGCACGGGTCGATGA
>MNXO01000015.1:0-3112 GCA_001872995.1 Bacteroidetes bacterium CG2_30_32_10
TGTTAATTGTTCTTTTCTTAACTCCTCGTCAAATAAGCCTCTTGGATTTTTGTTTTTCATAAAAATATTATTTTTTCAGCTAATATAAGCCTTTTATAAATACCAACAACAATAAGTTATTAACATTCTATTGTTTATAACTTTATTAAATTTGATTTCTTTGATTGATATGAATTGTAGAGTTTTTAGAGATGCCCATTATTTAATGTTAGGTGCAAAGATAATAAACTTTACGAAAATAAAAATATTTTAAGGAAAATATTAAATTTGTTAATTCTTAATGAATTTTTCAACCTTAATTTGTTTAACCAAAAAGTTGCATTTGATAATTGAGTTCAGTTTGCAAAAAATATATTTATATACGCAAATGGCATAAAATCATAAAATTTCAATTTGTTGTTATATTTTTGTATGTTTGTTACTGATTTTGTAAAAAATATTTTAAATGAAAAAATACAAAACTACCGTTGCATTTGTGTTAAACGATAAACTGGTGGAAATAAATATTAATGAAGCCTCTATATTTACGCCAACAACTACAGTTCTTAATTATTTGAGAAATAACCCTTTTCATCGTGGCGTAAAAGAAGGCTGTGCTGAAGGCGATTGTGGTGCTTGTACTGTTGTTGTTGCCGAAATAAACAATGAAAATAAAATTACCTATAAAGCTATTGATTCTTGTTTATTGTTTTTGCCTATGTTGCATGGCAAACAATTGATTACAGTAGAACATCTGTCGCGAATTATTGATAATAAAATTATTTTACATCCTGTACAACAATCAATGATTGATATGTATGGAAGTCAATGCGGTTATTGTACCCCCGGCTTTGTGATGTCGTTGTTTGCTCTTTATAAAAACTACAACAAACCCTCAAAAGAGGTTATCTTGGATGCACTTACTGGAAATCTCTGTCGTTGCACTGGATATCAACCAATCATTGAAGCTGCTGAAGCTGCATGTATTCATAATGGAAAAGACCACTTCACAGAAACTGAAGAAAGCATAGCCGCCCTGTTATTACAAATAAAGCAATCTACCAAAACACTATCTTTAATAACAAAAAAACAAAAATATTTTCGTCCCACCAAAATTAAAAAGGCAAGGTTACTGAAAAGCGAATATCCGAATGCATTATTGCTTGGCGGAGCAACCGACATTGCTTTGAAAGTTACAAAAAAACACGAATTGTTACCTGAAATAATTGATTTATCTGGTATTGATAAATTAAAATACTACGAAGATAGACCTCACACTATAAATATTGGAGCAGGTCTTTCACTTGAAAACTTAAAAGCAAATACAGAAAAGACCTTACCTGCATTGCATAGTATGTTAAGCGTTTTTGGTTCAAAACAAATTAGAAGTCTTGCTACATTGGGAGGCAATATTGGCTCAGCATCACCTATTGGCGATACTTTACCTGTACTTATGGCATACAATGCTTCGGTGGTTTTGGAAAGTCCAGAAAGCAAAAGAATTATCAATACCAATGACTTTATCAAAGGATACCATCAAACTGTGATGCGTCAAGATGAGATCATAACTGGTATTATCATTCCAAAACCAAAGGAAGGTTCGATAGTTAAGTCGTATAAAATATCTAAACGGAAAGACCTCGATATTTCAACAATTAGCGCTTGCTTCGCTCTTCAATTAAATAACGAAAATCTTGTTCAATCAATTGCAATCGTATATGGTGGAGTTGCAGCAACTACAAAACATGCCATAGAGGCTGAGACATATATTATTGGAAAGAAATGGAGTCAGGAAGTTGTAGAAAAAGCAGCAAAAATAATATATAATGAATTTACACCTTTATCTGATGCGAGAGCTGGTGAAGAAATGAGAAGAATTGGAGCAAGAAATCTATTTTTAAAATTTTATTTAGAAGTTAAAAATCTATAATCATAATAAAATGAGCAATATACCACACGATAGTGCTTATTTGCACGTAACAGGAGAAGCTATTTATGTTAACGATATTGATTTAAGCGAACAAACGCTTATTGGTAAAGTTGTTTATAGTAAATATGCTCATGCACATATTAAATCAGTAGATATTTCTAATGCCTTGCTTATTAATAAGGTACATGCTGTTCTTACCTTTAAAAATATTAGTGGCAAAAACAATATGGGACCATTGGTGCATGATGAACCTTGTCTTGCCGAAGATGAAGTTAATTTTATTGGTCAAGCAATTGTTCTCATTGCTGCCGAAAATGAAGAAGCTTGCTTGGAAGCAGAAAAATCAATTATTATTGAATATGAACCTTTAGAAGCTATTTTAAATATTGAAACAGCAATTGCAAAGAATAATATTCTCGCTCCACCAAGGAAAATGGAAAGAGGTAAACCAGATGAAGTATTAAATAATTCTGAATATAAAATTAAAGGGACATTACGCATTGGTGGTCAGGAGCATTGGTATTTAGAAACTCAAAGTTGCTTATGTATTCCTGGTGAATTGGGCGAAATGCAAGTTTATAGTTCCACTCAAAATCCAACAGAAACGCAGCTTATCGTTGCAGAAGTTTTAGGTTTGCTTAGCAAAGATATTATTGTTGAAGTCAAGCGTTTAGGTGGAGGTTTTGGGGGAAAGGAAACACAGGGCAATCATGTTGCATGCTGGGCAGCGTTGCTTGCTCAAAAAACAAAACGACCTGTAAAAATTCATCTATCAAGAGACGATGACCAGAAAATTACTGGCAAAAGACATCGTTTTATAATTAATTATGAAGCAGGTTTTGACAAAGAAGGGCAAATAGAAGCAGTTATTTTCGAACAGAATTCAGATGCAGGTGCTGCCACCGATTTGTCTATGGCAATTCTTGAAAGAGCAATGCTGCATGCAGAAAATAGTTATTATATTCCTAATATTAGAATTATTGGCAGCGCTTGGAAAACAAATTTACCCTCAAATACAGCATTTAGAGGCTTTGGTGGCCCACAAGGAATGGCTGCTATGGAAACTATAATTGATAGAATTGCAAGAATATTAGGAAAAGATTCCATAGAAATTAGATTTAAAAATTATTACAAGATAAATTCAAATAATTTAACTCCCTATAATCAGCTTGTAGAAAACAACCGTCTCTTTGTTATTCACGA
>MNXO01000015.1:3121-9807 GCA_001872995.1 Bacteroidetes bacterium CG2_30_32_10
CGTAAAGAAATTAATGAATTTAATAGTAAAAATAAAATATTTAAGAAGGGAATTGCTTTTACGCCCGTTAAATTTGGAATTTCTTTTACTACATCCTTTTTAAATCAAGCTGGATCATTGGTTTTAATATACAAAGACGGAACAGTATTGGTAAATCACGGAGGTACTGAAATGGGACAAGGTCTTTACACTAAAATCAAACAAATTACATCTCTTGAATTTGGTATTAATGAAGATAATATTAAAATATCACCAACCAATACCTCAAAAGTTCCTAACACATCACCTACCGCTGCTTCATCAGGTACAGATTTGAATGGAATGGCGGTTAAAAATGCCATTGATATTTTAAAAAGTAGAATTTCAGGCATTATTCTTACCGAATTTAACAAGGACGTTGCCCAAGACCTTACAAAACAAGAAGATATTATTTTTGAAAACGATTTAATATTTGATAATTTTCATATAGATAGAAATATTTCTTTTAAAGATGCCGTTTCTAAGGCTTATTTTAATCAGGTATCTTTGAGTGCAACGGGATTTTATAAAACACCAGATGTTAATTTCGATAGAGAAAAAGGTATTGGAAAACCATTTCACTATTTTTCTTATGGAATGGCTGTTTCAGAAGTATTATTAGATACGCTAACGGGTAATCATAAAATTATTCGTACTGATATATTGCACGATTGTGGCAATTCTATAAATACCGAAATAGATAAAGGACAAATTATTGGTGGATTTATACAAGGAGTTGGTTGGTGCACCACAGAGGATTTAAAATATGATAAAAACGGAAATTTATTGAATCATTCTCCTGATACTTATAAAATTCCATCAGTTCAGGATATTCCAGATGATTTTCGGGTGGAACTTTTACAGGGTTTTTCAAACGATAATGTAATAAGAAAAAGTAAAGCTGTGGGTGAACCACCTTTAATGTTAGCATTTTCGGTATGGTTGGCAATTAAAGATGCAATTTCGGCAATAGAAAAACATAAATATGAACCTGAGTTTTCTTTACCTGCCACCAATGAAACTATTCTTTTATCAATAGAATATTTACAAAAAAAGTTAAACCAAGTATAATAACAATTAACAATGAGCAATTAACAATTAAAAAAAAATAATAAATTTGTTTTATAATTATTGTTGTCCGATTATAATAAGAAAAATATTTTAAATCGTTTTCATATCAATGTTTTTATAAACTTAAACCACATAAGTGGCTTTAGTTTGTTGTTGATAATAAATTCTACCAATAGACAAAAGGTCGGTAGAATAAACATAACCGAAATATTTTACGTGCCTTAGGTAAGTAACATTTTTTTAATCGGACAACAATAAAATAATTTATAAGTTTGATCATTAATTACTTGAATTTAGGCATGTAAAATCTAATACAAATAAAAGAACAAGGTTTGATTATTGACTTAAGAATAAAAAAAAATAAATGAAAATGAAAAAACTTATATTAATATTTCTGGCATTGACAAGCATCAAGTGCACAGAAGCTCAATCATTGCAGTCAGATAAATACGGAACTATCGGATATATACAAAGCGATGGCACCATTCAAAACAGCAGCTATACGACAACAGGTTATTTTAAGCAAGATGGGACTATTCAGAATAGTAGTTATATGACGATTGGATCTATAAAATATGATGGGACCATTCAAAACAGCAACAACACAATTATGGGATATGTTAAAAGTGATGGAACCGTTAAAAATAGCAATAATTTTACTATTGGATTTATTAAAGAAGACGGCTCCGTTCAAAACAGAAATAATATCACCATAGGATATGCCATTGATATAAAAAAGGAATGGGCGGCAGTTTATTTTTTCTTTTTTAAATTTGAATAAATGAAGTATCAACAATGAGCAATGTGCAATGAGCAATGTGCAATGTGCAATGTGCAATGAACAATGTGCAATGAACAATGAACAATGTGCAATGAACAATTTACAATTATCCTATTTTCAAATGATTGTCCGCTTGTTTACTCGTTTACTTGTTTACTCGTCTAATCGTTTCCCCATTAAAAAATCACAAAATTACTTTTTTTTAGCCAGCCATTTAATAATTTTATCATACAATTGCTCGGCAGAAACAGGTTTAGATAAATAATCATCCATTCCTTCAGCAATATATTTTTCGGCATCGCCTTCCATAGCATTGGCACTTAAACCAATGATGGGTGGTAATTTGGGGTATTTTCGATGCAATTCCTTTACGGCAGTAACGCCATCCATAACTGGCATTTGAATATCCATTAATACGATATCATAATTTACTTTTTCAAACATTTCGAGGGCTTCTACTCCATTGTTAGCAATTTCGGTTTTGCAGCCTGCATTTTGCAACATCATACACACTACTTTTTGGTTGATAAATTTGTCTTCAACCAGCAAAACAGTAATGTCAAAATTAAGATTAGTATAATCTGCTTTTGGTTTGCATATTTTATTTACGGACGATTCGGTGGCTGGCTTTGCTTCAAAAGTAAACCAAAAGTTACTTCCCTTGCCAGGGTTGCTAAAGACGTCTATTTCGCCACCCAACATTTCTACCAATTTTTTTGATATTGCCAATCCAAGTCCAGTGCCTTCGTAGTTTCGGGTATAAGTAGAATCTATTTGGCTGAATGATAAAAACAAGTCATCTCTATTTTCGTGGCTAATGCCAATACCAGTATCTTTTACCTCGATTTTTATTTTTATTTTTTTTGCTTCTTGTGGTTCTATCGTTTCTTTTTCATCTAATTGGTTTACTTTAGAAACTGAAATAGAAATTTCTCCACTATCAGTAAACTTGATGGCATTAGAAACTAAATTGTTAATTATTTGATTGATTCTGTTTTTATCTGCAATAATATAATCGGGAACATCATTAGAATAGAATAGTTTAACGGATAATCCTTTTTGGTCAATAGAGGCTTTAAAAAGGCTAATCACTTCCTTTAATAGCTTATGAATATTGAAATCGTTAGGAATAATTTTCATAGAGCCCGCTTCTATTTTTGATAAATCGAGTATGTCGTTTATAAGATTAAGCAGGGTTTCAGAGGAGTTTTTAATAGTTTTTGCAAAGTCTAATTGTTTTTCATCAAGTTTTGTTTTCAAAAGGAAATCGACCATACCCAGTATTCCGTTCATAGGAGTTCGCATTTCGTGACTCATATTGGCGAGAAATTGTTGTTTTATTTGGGTGGTTTTTTCGGCAAGTTCAATATTGTGTTTTAATTCTTCGTTATGCTTTTGTTCAAGTACAAGGGCTACTTGTTCTGCACAATAAGTTAAAATGTCCTTTTCAATTTCGCCAAATTTCAATTCATCGGTATAGCTTTGAATTGCCATTACGCCAATAACTTCATCTTGCGATTTCAATGGAACTCCTAACCAGCTTTTTGCCATTGAAGCAACCAATTCGCATTCTCCTTTTTCGAACATTTTTTTTATCCCTTTTTCATTTTTGAGCAGGGGCAATTTACTGTTAATAACGAATTCTGTAAGTCCATTCCCAAATTTTCTAGTTTCAGGCTTCTTGTCTTTGGTATCTTCAAAAAACGGGAACGATATAGTATCGTTGGTTTTATTATACATGGCAATATAGAAATTCTCTGTTTTAATCACTTCTTTTAAGTTGGCAAAAAGTGTAATATAAAATTCATCTAAGGTGTCTGTATAATTAGCTGCTTGAGAAATATTAAATAACAAATTTTGAACTTTTTCTGCAAATTTCTTTTCAGTAATATCGGTCATAATGCCAGATATTCCATGCACAATTCCATCTTTTAAAATCACATTGCTCGAGGTACTAACATGTTTTATACTGCCTGTTTTGTCAATTATTCTAAATTCGGCAGGTTGATATTCACCCGAAATTGTTTTATGGTAGCTGTTTTTTAAAATTGGAATGTCCTCTTTGAAAATGAATTCAGTAAAATGCTTACCAATTACTTCCTTAACATTATAACCTGTAATCTGTTCAATTTTGGGGCTAAAGTAAGTGAAGTATCCAGTAGTTGTAAGCGTAAACAATACTTCCGAAATATTTTCAACTAAAGACCTATATTTTTCTTCACTATCTTTCAATATTTCTTCGGCTTGTTTTCTCTCGTTTATATCAATGATAATGCCTTCGAGTTCAAAAATATTATTATTTCCTTCACTAACAGCAAAACCTTGTTCATAAACCCACTTAATTTGTCCGTTTTTAGTAATAATACGGTAGTTTAAAACATATCTTTTGTTTGTTTTTGTTGAATTTAGGATAGTTTCCCATACATTATCTCTATCAGCGGGGTGAATAATATCAGAAAATAGCATTTTATTTTCTACAAATTCTTTTACTTCAAAACCAGTGAGGTTCTTGGTTTCTTCACTCATAAACTGCATAGATAAGCCACCATTCATCAAACAATGATATACAACTCCTGGAATATTAACAATAAGCCTTTCAAGTTTATTTTGTGTTGTTTTTTGTTCTGTGATATCTTCAAAAATACCACTAAAATAATCTATTTCTCCATATTTATCTATTACCGCATTGCTTGTATCTCTCACCCATATTGTACTTCCATCTTTGCGTTTTAACATTACCTCATCAGAGCTAATAATGCTCGAATTTCTCTTCCAGTTTTCTATTTGTTTGTTTCTATCTTCTTTATCGAAAAATAATGTTTTGATATTAATATTAAAAAGCTCTTCAAAACTATCATAACCAAGCATTCTCACTAAAGCGGGGTTTCCAAACAGTAAAATGCCTTGGTTATTGGTACGATAAATACCTATAGGAACCTGATTAATTAAAGAACTATACTTTTCTTCACTTTCTTTTAGTTTTAATTCCGATTTTATTCTATCAGTAATATCAACAATTTTGGTAAATACAACTTGAGTGTTATGAAGCGTAACTGGTATTAATGTAATCTCACAATCAATGAGCAAAGCATCTCTTCGTTTATGTTTCCAATTGAAGTGTTGTATGCTACCACGAAGAGCTTTGTTAATATATTCGGTAGCCATTACCTCAGAATTTCTGCCATTTGGTTGCTTGGCAGGTGATAAATCTGCAGAGCTTTTTCCTATTATTTCTTCTTTTTTTAAGTCAAACAGGTTGCAGGCTTGAATATTGCAATCGGAAATTGTTTCGGTCATTATTAATAAGCCATCCGAAGAATTCTCAAATAATTGGCGGTATCGTTCTTCATTCTCACTTAAATTAAGACTATTTTCTTCGATGGTTGCATTGATGTTTTGCAATTCTTCATTAGTGCATACTAATTCTTCATATTGCGATTGTATTTCTTTGTTTTGCAATTGAATGGTATGCTCGGCTTTTTTTCTTTCTTCTATTTCCGATAATAATTGATGGTTATATTTTTTCTTTTGTCGATACTGCCTGTATATTATAAAAATAAGAAGTAGACCAATTGCAATAATTAATAGGAACAGATAGATGGTTAATTGTTTTTTTTGGATATCAATCTTGAATATTTGATTTTCCTTTTGTTGTATTTGAAATTGTTGATTAATACCTGCTATTTCCTTAAAAGTTTTTTCGTTAAGCAAAGAGTCTTTATATACCGTGTAAAGTTTGAAATAAGTTAATGATTTTTCATAATTCTTTGAAGCACTATAGCAATTAGAAATATTTAAGTAAATATCTTTTTCATAACGGGTTAGGTTTCCTTGTAAAACCAACTCTAGGCTTTGATTGTAGAAAAATAAAGCTGAATCAATTTTGTTTTTTTTATAATAGGTAGTTCCTATATTTTTTAATATTACTGCTTTCAAGTTGTTATCGCCAATCTTTTCATTGGTTGTGAGGGCTTTGTTATAGTTTATAATGGCGCCAGATAAGTTGCCAGAATCTCTTAAAACATTACCAATGTTATTTAATAAACCACAAATCTTATTATTATCGTTTATTTCAATCGAAATGTCAAGCGCTTTCCAATAGTTATCAAGAGCAATAATATAATTGCCTTCATACCAATCTAAATTTCCAATATTGGTTAAGGTAATGGATTGCTCAAATTTGCTTTTCGGTAATTGGTTTTGATTTAAAGCATAAATATAACATTTTCTAGCGATGTCATTTTGACCTAAATTTCTATAAATAATACCAATATTATTAATAGCAGAGATTATTCCAACTTTGTTGTTTGCATTGCTAAAGATGCTAAGGGCATTTAAATGGTAACTAAGAGAAACATCATAAAAGCCCATATATCTATTGATAACACCAATATTATTAATGATGTCGGCTTTTTTTATAGGATTATCTACCTCTGTATAAAAGTAAAAAGCTGCTTTGTAATATTTTAAAGAATTTTTAGTATCACCAATCAATCGAAAAGTAGTGGCAGTATGATATAATATTTCTGCTTTAAGCGTTTTGTTGCTTATAGAATCTATTGCTAATAAAGCTTGATTGGCATATTTAATAGATTTTTTTAACGAATTATTTTGATAAAAAAAGATTAATTTGTTTAATGCGGCAGCTCGTTCAATACCCTTTACTTTAGGGAGCTTACTTTCATAAAAAGCAATGCTGTCCTGAGCGAAAACAGATATGTTTAAACTCGCAAATAAAATAAAAAAAAAGAAACTAAACCACTTCTTTAACATTAATTGGGAAATAAATAATTATTAAACGTTAAAAAATATCTTT
>MNXO01000036.1 GCA_001872995.1 Bacteroidetes bacterium CG2_30_32_10
TCAAAATAAAAATTGATAGACCAATTAATTTAGCCTAATAGAATTAAGGTGCATTAATCTAAAAACACCTCGCTGTAATAGTTCTTGTTTTGTGGAAGGTATTACATTTTAGCAACTACATTTTCGTCAACCAAAATTCTACCGCAATATTCGCAAACAATAATTTTTTTGTGCATACGAATGTCCATTTGTTTTTGAGGTGGAATTTTGTTAAAGCAACCGCCACAAGCATCTCTTTCAATTTGAACTACAGCTAAACCGTTTCTTGCATTTTTCCTAATTCTTTTTTAGGCAGTTAAAAATCTTTCTTCAACAATGGTTTGGTTTTGAAGTGATTTTTCTAATAATTCTTTTTGAATTCTTCATTTTCCTGCATTTTTCTTTTTTAAGCCCTATTGTTACTGCCCAAAACATTTAATATTTTATGTTTATAAAGCTCAGTTAAAGCATCACGTGCTGGTCCTAAATATTTTCTTGGGTCAAATTCAGATGGTTTTTCAATAAAAACTTTACGAATAGCAGCAGTCATAGCAAGTCTGCCATCTGAATCAATATTCACTTTACAAACTGCTGATTTTGCAGCTTTTCGCAATTGTTCTTCCGAAACGCCACAAGTGTTTTCTAATTTTCCACCATATTTATTAATTTCAGCAACTATATTTTGTGGAACTGATGAAGCACCATGCAAAACAATGGCAAAGCCAGGAATGCGACGCTCAACTTCTTCGAGAATATCAAAACGTAATGGTGGCGGCAATTCGCCTGCTTTGGTTTTAAACTTAAAAGCGCCATGCGAAGTACCAATAGAAATTGCCAAGGAATCAACATTTGTACGTTTCACAAAATCTTCTACCTCTTCTGGTTTGGTGTAATGAGTATGCTCCGATGAAATTTCATCTTCAATACCTGCCAATACTCCCAGTTCTGCTTCTACGGTAACATCAAACTGATGGGCATATTCTACCACTTTTTTTGTAAGCAATATATTTTCTTCATAAGGTAAATGGGAACCATCTATCATTACCGAAGAAAAACCTGTTTCAATGCACGACTTGGCTAATTCAAAGGAATCTCCGTGGTCAAGATGAAGCACAATAGGAACTGCACATCCCATTTCTTTAGATAATTCAACTGCTCCTTTTGCCATATATTGTAGCATTGTTTGATTGGCATATTGTCTGGCTCCTTTAGATACTTGTAAAATAACAGGAGACTTTGTTTCAACACAAGCGGTAATTATCGCTTGCAATTGTTCCATATTATTAAAATTAAATGCCGGAATGGCGTATTTTCCTTGCATTGCTTTCTTAAATAATTCTCTTGAGTTTACTAAACCTAGTTCTTTGTAGTGTATCATAATTATATAGTTTAATTTATTTCTTTACTTTGGTTCAAATTTACATTTTTTATTTTACATTTCATTTATTTTAAAGAAAAATAATGATTTGTATTTATTGGAATGAAGTGAATATCATAAGGTAATTAGTGTATTTCAATCATATTGGCTTGTTAATGCTTTATTTTTCGCATAGCAAAAAGAATGATAAGACTCATTATACTTAAATAGCTGAGATATTGACAAATTCTACCAATATAATCTCCATATTTAACGTAAAATGTAAGGTAAGAGTTTGTATTTATATTGTTTTTCATTGCAGTTGCAGTCCACCATTCTGATTTTTCAATAATATCGCCACGTTGATTAATAAAGCATGAAATACCTGTATTTGCAGAACGGGCGATACTTCTTCTTGTTTCAATGGCTCGCAAACAAGCATAATCGAGATGTTGTTTATAACCAGCTGTATTTCCCCACCATCCATCATTTGTAATTATAAAAATAAGATTTGCTCCATTTATTATGTATTTTGAAACAAATTCTCCATAAGCCGATTCGTAGCAAATAACTGGAGCTATTTTTACCTTGTTTTCTCTTGATAAAAATACAGTACGTTCTTCTTGTATTCCGTAGCTTCCGGTACTGCCGCCCATATTAATAGCAAATTTTTCTAACGATTTAAATATTCGAGGAAATGGCATTTTTTCTACTCCAGGTACCAATTTACTCTTATGATACAATTGAATAGTTGATGTAGAATCTATCTGCATTGCAGTATTATAAATGTCATAAAAATAATTGTTTATAAGCGGATATTTTCGAGCTGTGAGTGTTTTCCCTTCACCATTTATAAACATTCTGTAGGAAGATAAACCTATTACAATCTTCAATTGAGGAAACGAATCTATTAATTTATTTAAACTATCGATACACCAAGCTTTTTTAATATGATTTTCCCAAAATCCTTCAGGAATTGCAGTTTCTGGTCCAATAACATAATCAGTATTTATATCAACTTTAGTCTTTGCAAGGTTAATAATCTTTTGCAATTGTTCGACGGGCGGTATTGAGCCAAACTTTTCTTTGTATGGGTCAATATTAGGTTGTACTACAACAATTGAAACTGGATTTTTCTTTTCTTTGTAAGAATAGTAAATTAGTAAAGAAATTAATACAGGCAATGCCAATGCAAGAATTGTGATAATTTTTAATTTGGTTTTTAATATAGCTTTCTTTACAAAAGCTTCTTTTATAATGAAGTAAAACAATATATTTAAAATTAATACCCATAAAGTTCCACCTAAACAACCAGTGTACTCATACCATTGAATTAACTTAGGATATGCAGCAAATCCATTGCCAATATTTAGCCAGGGCCAAGACAAATCCCAGTCTAAAATCACAAACTCATAAGTAATCCAATAGAAAATTAAACTTAAATAGCTTTCTTTTCTGTTAAATCTTCTTTTTGTAATGTGAAACAAATAGAAAGGAATGGTTAATAATAATGGATTTACAATAAGAGCCGAAAATCCACCAAAAATTGTTGATTTGAATATCCACCATGTTGTAACTCCATTCCATACAAAGAAAGCAAGGTATGAATAGAGAAATATACTTGTTTTAGCATACTTTCCTTTGTTAGAGCATAACTCCTCTTCCACAAATAAAAGAGGAACAAAACCAAAAAACAATAAAATTGGGAATCCATAAGGAGGCCATCCCAGAAACATTATGATGCCTGATAAAATAGAGAGAAGTAATAATTTTCTTTTCTTCATTTTTAGGTTTTATAGTATCTTCACAAATTCATACTCGGTAAATTCAACAAAATCGGCAACATGCAAGGTGAAAGATTTGATTTTGTTGTTTTCAATTTTGAAAGGAATTACCTTGATCCCAAAACAAGGGTCATTGTAGGTACTTAAAAAACGATTGTTTCCAATATATTCGAGCGTAGCTTTTAATTTAGAATGATGTTCAAAAGTCATTATTAGTTTGGTTTTCTCTTTTGCAATACTTATTGTTCCATAGCTAATATTGGAATATTTGCCAGTATAGTTTTCTAAATCAATAGGAGGCTTTATGTTCATCTTTGTTGAGTCACGCCATTCCTTTACTTGGTTTGTTTCATCATCCATATTGCCTTTAAAATAAGAATAATAAAGCTGACTATAATTGCGGTAAGGTAAATTAAGGTATGCATCAATTACTTCCCACTTCAATGCTTCGTAAAAAGCATTTTGATCGGTGTTGGTTAAAACAACAATTCCAAGATTTATTTCTGGCAATAGTGTTACGGAGGTAACAAATCCATTAACGCCACCAGTATGTGATACAATTTCTTTTCCTTCGTAATCGCATAATTCCCAACCTAGTGCATAAAGTTCGTAGTGAGAAGTATTGAAAGGAGTTCTTTTTCTGCCAACGATAGATTGGGGGTATCTTGTTTTTTTAATCACTGCATTAGGAATAACCTGTTTGTCTTCGTATTTTCCATTGTTCAATTGACAAAGAATCCAATGGCTCATATCTTTTACAGATGAACAAATACTTGCTGCTGGTGCAAGATTGTCGATATTTGGGAATGGAATTACAAAAACAGAATCTGATACCATAGTATGAGCAGAGGCAATATTTTGTTGTTTGTTGATTTTAGAAGTAAGGGTAATGGTATTTTTCATATCTAGTGGTTCTAATATGCTTTTCTTAACAAAATCAGACCAAGAATCGCCACTTATATATTTGATACATTCGCCTGCAATCGCAAAGCCAGCATTGGTATATCCCCACTTGGTTCTAAAATCATAAATTGGGGTGAGTGAACCGAATTTTTTAATAACTTCTTCACTTGTTAAGTCTGACGTCCAATACATAAAATCTCCTTGAAAGGTTTCCATTCCAATTCTATGACACAGAATATCAGTAAGTGTAAGTTGTTTTGCAACCCAAGGGTCTTTCATTGTAAAACCCGGTATCCATTTAATGACCTTATCATTCAAATTACACTTTTTATCATTTTCAAGCATCGCCATTGCGGTACCTGTGAAAGCCTTGGTGTTTGAACCAATTAGAAATAAAGTGTTTTCATCCACTTTATCTTGTTTGTTAAGTTCTTTAACACCATAACCTTTCATTAATGCAACTTTCCCATCTTTAATAATACAAACTGCAACGCCAGGTATCTTCCAAGTTTTTAAGGAACGTTCAACATAAACATCAATGCTATCTTTAATAAATGAGGGTGTGTTTTTTAACGATTGCGAATACAGTGTGCTTGAGCAAATAGCAGCAAACAATGTTACCAATAACTTTGTTTTCATGGATTAGTTTTTAAATACATTTTAAATAAAATATTGCAAAACAAACCTACATAAAATTTAATGATTACACAAAAATCCTTGATTTATTTATTTACGCTTTATTGAGAATAAATATTTTGTAGTTTTAAGGAAGAACACTACTTTTACATCAAAATTAGAACCCTTGAACATTACTATATTAGGAAGCGGAACATCGCAAGGAGTACCAATTATTGCTTGTAATTGTGAAGTATGTCAATCGAATGATATTAGAGATAACCGTTTAAGGTCTTCTATTATGATAGAGGAAAAAGGAAACACCTTTATTATTGATACTGGACCAGATTTTAGGCAACAAATGCTTCGCGAAAACGTAAAAAAGATTGATGCCATTATAATTACGCATGGGCACAAAGACCATATTGGCGGATTGGATGATGTTAGAGCGTTTAATTTTATTTTGCAGCGTCCCATTGATGTTTATGCCCGATTAAGCGTTCAGAAATTTATTAAAAATGATTTTTTTTATGCTTTTGCCAAAGATAAATATCCTGGTGTACCTGAAATAAACCTTCATACAATCACTAAAAAACCTTTTAATATTAATGATATTGAAATTATTCCTATTGATGTTTTGCATTTTCACTTACCAGTGTTTGGCTATCGAATAGGAGATTTTTCTTATATTACTGATGCAAGCTATATTTCTGAAGCTGAAAAAGAAAAAATGAAAGGTTCTAAGGTAATTGTTATTAATGCATTAAGGAAACGCCCTCATTATTCACATTTTAATTTAGAACAAGCAGTAAATATCTTAGAAGAGCTTAAACCAGAAATAGGATATTTAACACACATCAGCCACATGATGGGATTTCATGAAGAGGTAGAAAAAGAATTACCTAATTTTATTAAATTAGCTTACGATGGTTTAAAAATAACAATTTAAAATGCTTGTTAAAGCTATTTTCCTTTCTTTATAAAATTTGAAAGGTTTGTTGTTATTGTTAAAGTGTTTGGAGAATTAGATAAATGTTGTTTAGAACGTGCAAAACTAAACTGGAAATATGAAATTCTTAAACCAAATCCCCAAGAAAAGCCAACAGTAGAACCTTTAGATTCTATTTTCATTTCTTTTCTTCTTTGATAATTGTAACCTAAGCGAAAATTTAAATTTTTAGAAAGCAACATTTCTCCACCAAACACAAAATGTCGCATCACTTTATCAGCTATGTCCGAAACTCTTTGAGGACTAGTGGGCTCATTGGTTAAAGGGTCAACACTTGGCGTAACTCCCACAGAGCTTTCATAAGTTAAATCAAACTTTTCTAGATGAGTAGCCACTACTGATAAGCGAAATGGTACATGTTTTAATCTTTTTGAAAGTCCTATTTGTATTTCGAAAGGTAATCGTTCGTAATTGCCTTCAGTATATGGTTTAATTTGTCTGCCAATGTTTGAAAAAAGAAGACTGGCAGTAAAATTATTTTTGGGATTATTGTAAGTTCCCGCTACATCAACTGCAACACCTGATGATGAGTATTTTTCTAACTTAGAATAAATTCCTTTCAGATTAGCACCAATAGAAAATGTTGAATCTAATGATTTACCCCAACCAATATTCATACAATAATCAGCCGCAGTGAAATTTCCTAAATTTTGACCAGTTTCATCAGCAAGTACAAACTTTCCATAATTAAGATATTGTGCACCTCCAGTAAAACTGCCTACTTTTTTGAATGTTTTAGAATAAAGGGCATATCCGTAATTTATATCCGCAAAATAATCAACAAAACTGAAAGAAAGATGATTATTCATCGCTTCATTAATTAATGAAGGATTAACCAATGCTAAATTAATATCATTGTCTTGGATGGCAAATGCATGCCCACCCATTGCAGTTATACGAGCAGAGTTAGATAAATTAAGAAAGCTATAAGTGCTATTTCCGCCAATTTGTGCTTGTGTTTTAATACCTGTAATTAAACAAGTTATAGAAATGATTGCAAAAATAAATGATGTTTTTTTCACATTAATAATTTTTGATTGTACAAAGAAACTAATATTTTTAATAACATAACTAAAAATAGGGCGGTTTATTATATTTTTAAAAAAATATTTTATCTGATAAGTTTTTATTTCAAT
>MNXO01000038.1 GCA_001872995.1 Bacteroidetes bacterium CG2_30_32_10
AAACCAATAGATAAATTGCTAATTTCTAATAACAGCTCGTTTTGCATAAGGATAGATTGTAAACAAAAGTATAAAAAAAAAGAGATACCAATTGGTATCTCTTTTTATATTATTATAAATGGATTATAATTTTGTATAAGTACCAGTACAATTGGTAAAATTCCCAAGTGTAGAGTTATCAGTATACGTAATATTTATTCCTTTAGAAGTTGTAAAAGTCCCAGTACCAGAAAAAGTATGAGGAATATCATTTGGAGGAGTTCCGCAAGTTACTGTTTGAGTAGGAATAGTAATAGTAGTTCCAACAATATTTCCATAAATAAGAGCACTTGTGTAATTTGCAAATTTTTGGAAATAAATTTGATTTTTTTCTATTGTAGAAGCTGTAACATTTTCAGAATAATTTGTAGTGAAATTATTTGCAACATCAACAACACTATAGCTACCAGCTAAGAAAGCACCAGCATCAACAGTTACTTTTCTTGTAGCAGGAGTAGCAGCATTACCAGCAGCATCACTAACTTTATAAGTTAAAGTATAATCACCAGCTAAAACATTATTCACAGTTCCAGAAACAGTAACCTTACTTGTTAAATCACCATCTTTTTCGTCAGTAGCAGTATAACCAGGTTCTGTAAAAGAATCATTAAAAACTATTGACATTGAGCTAGTTCCTTTAAGAGTAATAGTAGGAGCAGCTGTGTCATCAGATTTACAAGCATTAAAAACGAATGCAACGCCTATTAATGCTACGATAGCAATAATAATAAAATTTCTTTTTTTCATAATAAAATAAGATTTAATTAATAATTCATTTAATTTCTTTTTCTTTGGCAAAGATACGATAATAATAATTTAAAAAAAAAGCAAGTTTTTATTTTTATTATCAAAAATATAATTAATTTTGCACCGAGGTTAAAAAAAATTATAAATTTAAAAAAAAACTCATGAAAAAATTATTTGCATTATTAGTTGTTGCAGGAATGGTATCATTCGTTGCTTGCGGTCCTAAAGGTCCATCTAAAGAAGAACTTGCTAAAAAAGCTGCTGATTCTATCAGAGATGCTGATTCTATTGCTGCTGTTGAAGCAACCGCAAAAAGAGTTCAAGATTCTATCGCAACAGTAGAAGCTGAAGCTAAAAGAATAGCTGATTCTATCGCTGCTGCACCTAAAACAAAAAAAACCAAAAAACCTACTAAACCAGTAGTAAAACCTAACACTAAAGTTCCTGGAAAAGGTTGATTTGGTTTTTATAACATTAAAAAAAGGGATTCGAAAGAATCCCTTTTTTATTTATAATAGATAGTTACAAAAAAAACGTTAAAATATCTTCTAATAAAGAATTTATTAAAGTAATTCTCTAATTATTTCGTCTACACCAATATTTTCGGCTTCAGCTTTATAATTTCTAACAAGCCTGTGCCTCAAAACAGGAAGAGCAATAGCTTGTACATCTTCAATATCAGGAGAATATTTGCCATTTATAGCTGCATGGCATTTAGCACCAATAATTAAATATTGCGAAGCCCTTGGACCTGCACCCCAATTAAGGTAATTATTTGCATAAGGATGAGATTGGGCTGTATTTGGGCGAGTTTTTACTGCTAAAGATACTGCATATTTAAGTATATTGTCGTTTACAGGAATTCTTCTAATTAAATCTTGAAAAAACAATATTTCTTCTCTCTCTAAAATTATTTTTATATCTGAAATAAAATCAGAAGTAGTATTTTTTACAATGTCAATTTCTTCTTGAAAAGAAGGGTAATCGAGCCAAACATTAAACATAAAACGGTCGAGCTGAGCTTCAGGTAAAGGATAAGTTCCTTCTTGTTCTATTGGATTTTGTGTTGCCAATACAAAGAAAGGATAATCTAATTTAAAAGTAACACCAGCTGTAGTAACAGCTCTTTCTTGCATCGCTTCTAATAATGCAGATTGCGTTTTAGGTGGAGTTCGGTTGATTTCGTCAGCTAATAGGATATTTGTAAATAAAGGACCTTGAATAAATTTGAATTTACGGGTTTCGTCAAGAATTTCAGTTCCAATAATATCTGAAGGCATTAAATCGGGAGTAAATTGGATGCGATTATATTTTAAACCTAACGCTTTGGCAAGAGAATTTACCATTAAAGTTTTTGCAAGACCAGGTACACCAACTAAAAGACAATGACCTTTGCTGAAAACAGAAATAATCAGGCTTTTAACAATCTCGTCTTGACCTATAATTACTTTGGCAACTTCAGTTTTAAGCTTTTGAAATTTTTCAACAAAAGCATCAACAGCCTCTACATCTGATTTGAATTGCATATAGTTTTATAAAAGGGTTATTTCAACCAATTATTTTTAAATTTACAAGTTTTAAAAGGCTCCATGATGTTTATGTAAGTGTTGTTCTTTTTATCATCAACCCATTTCATTAAAGCTTCATTTTGTTTTTTATTGAGGGCAATAGTTTGAATAAAGCCATAATCATCTTTTAAGTTTGCTTTGTGTGGAGTAGACCTAGACTTAACATATAACAAGCAATATTCTTGCTTTTCTTCTTCATTTTTTAGAAGTACTGATTTGGATAATTCCCCAACTTTTAATGGATCCACAATAAAAAAAACAGATTCGTTAATATCTTTTAATTCGTTAGTTTTAAATTTTGAAGAACCAGTTTGTGGGTTAACTATTATTCCATAATTATTTCTACTTGGGTTATCAGAAAACTTGAAAGCGGCTTTTTCAAAAGTAATGGAGTCTTTATTAATAAGATTGGCAATGCTATCGAGCGATAATTTTGCTTTCAACATAGCATCGGGAGAGACTTTTGGTTGCAACAAAATGTGTCTTACATTGATTTGTTCTCCTCTTCTTTCAATAAGTTGAATAATATGATACCCAGCTTTAGTTTCAATAATTGGAGACACCTCATTTGGTTTTAAACCATAAGCAACAGCTTCAAACTCAGGATATAATTCGCCTCTACCATAAAAACCAAGTTCTCCCCCTTTTTTATATGAGCCTGGGTCTTCGGAATATAATTTTGCAAGTGTGGCAAAGTCTTCTCCTTTAATAATTCTATCTCGAATAACATTTAATTTGTCTTTAACAGTCTTTTTTTCTAATTCACTAATAGGAATAATTCTAGTTATTTTGCCAATTTCTAGTTCAGATTCTATCAAAGGAATACTGTCTTTAGGTATATTTTGAAAAAAAGTATGCACTTCTGATGGAGTAACTGTAACTTTTTCGGTAATTTTTGATTGCATAGACTGAGTTAAAAGCATATCTTTTATGCTTTGCCTCATATCTGATTTGATTTCGATAATTGTTTTTTTGAAATAAGCCTCTAACTTCTCCTGAGAACCAATTTGGTCGATAAAATATCTTAAACGACGATTCATTTCAGATTCAACTTGAGCATCTCCAACGGTAACGCTATCAAGTATCGCTTGATTAAGTAAAAGTTTTTGTAGCATCATTTCTTCCAAGAGCTGACATTTCATAGAATCGTTGGGTGTAAGACCCTGAGCAATATATTGCATGTATTCATTTTCAATATCAGACAATAAAATAACTTTTCCTCCGACAACAGCTACTACTTGGTCTATCACTTTGTTTTGAGCCGAAACTACTTTGAAGAAAGCTGCTCCAGAAATAAGAAGAAATATAATGATTGTTTTTTTCATCGTTTCAAATATTAGTATTTTTCAAAGTCTTTATTTATTTGTCCTTTAGTGTAAGTATCTTTATGCATTTCTTCTATCAGCTTTATTTTTCGCTTATTTACAATAATATTTCTGATATTGTCTTTTTCCATGCTAAGCGGTGAAGTACTTTCCTTAATTTTAAAACCGTTAATCTTTACAAAATAGGAATAAAGAGAGTCTTGCATTTCAATATATTTATGATTATTAAGGTATTCCTCTTGGTTGTATGTTTGAATTGGTATTTCTTTCAGTAAATCAGAAAAATAAAACCAAGTATCTTCCTCAAGTGAACTATTAACGGCATATTTTTGACACAATATTGTTAATTCTTTTTTATCACTCGGATTATCTGATTTATACAATGTTCTCACTTTGCTGATAGATGCAGAATTTATAGTTAATTTTACATAAATTACATTGACAATGTTATCTTTTAATTCAAAATTGCTTGAATTTGCTTCATAATAAGAAGTTATTTCTTTGTCGGAAACGATTGTATCTAATTTTTGCTTAATAAGCTCTTTTTCGTAAGTATAAATTACCAATGAATTTTCATATTCTTTTAGCTGTTTATCAAAGTTTTTAAGTTCCTTGGTTAGGTTATTATCAGCTTGTTTAAAAATTAGTTGTTGTCTAATCCAATTATCAATGTATGCTGCAACAAATATTGAACTGTCTTTCTTGTTTATACCAGATAAAATAATATCTTTAATGTCTGATTCGTAGAGATATTCGTCAAAAACACGAGCTAATTTCTTATCATTACTATTGCTTTTGGTGCAAAAGGAAAACAACAATGACAAAACACACACTAATAATATAAGATTCTTTTTAAGTATTATCAATTTTATTTCTTTTAAATATGCATTTATAAAAATTATAATGCTGAATTTATTGTTAATTCAGCATTATAAAAGTTTTACAAAACAATTTGCTTTGTATTATTTGACAGTAGTCAAAACATCTTGATAAATCTGAACTGGATATTTGGCTTTTAATTCATCAATCCATTGTTTTTCAAGATAATTCTGATAGTCTGCGGTAATTAATCCTTTAGCTTCTAGCAAGGTTTTGGGTTGAGCATCAAGTTTTTTGCTGACCATAACAAATACAATGCTTTTATCGATGTTCATATTTTTTGTTGTGCCTTTTTTCCATTCTATTTTATCAATAATAGTATTTTCGCCTTTTGCAAACACACCTTTTGCTATTTGCAAATTCAATTGAGATTCTTTATTTATAATTTTTAGAATACTATCATTAGAAATTCCTTTCTTTTCGGCATCTTTAAGCAATTTACGTGTATCTGTAGCAACTTTTTCGGTAGCACAAGTAAATATAACTGCATCTAACCTTTCGCCCCACATATAATTTTTTATGTTTTCTTTGTAGAAGTTTTCTAAACCAATAGTGTCAGAAACTGATTTTGACCAAACTTTCTTATCAGTAAGATTAAACAATAAAATGCCGTCACGATACTCTTGCATCAATGCTTTAAACTCAGGATATTTTTGATCTAAACGTGATTCTTCAAAATTAATACAAGATTCTTCTAAAAACATATTGTATGAGGCATTTACATAATTAGGAATTTCTTTAGAAGGAGAAACATTTTGAAATCTATTGAGGTATTGAGCAAAGTCTTGTTGTGAAAAAGATTGATTTGAAAGAGTAAACATTGTTTTGTTTAAATCTTTGGCTTTAGCAACATTCCATTTACCTTGAAATATAGTTGTATCAACAACTTTATAAAATTCTTCCTTAGCAATATTGTATTCCTTAAGATTGTACTCTTTTTTAATTTTCTCAACCATTGATTCTTTTGAAACTAATGAACGGCTATCTCTTGCTATTCTATTTTTTAATTCATATTTAACATCCTCAAAAGCACCAACGCCTTTTTTTTCAGTCATTTTAACGATATGCCAACCAAAACGTGATTGAAAAGGCTCAGAAATATCGTTGGGATTAAGCATATATAATGGAGCAACGAATTCGGGAACCATTCTATTTACGCCAAAAGGAGGAAGAATACCACCTTTAGTACTTGAGCCTTTGTCGTCAGAATAAGTTTGGGCAAGAGTTTCAAAAGACTCATTATTTTTTATTTTTTGATATATTTCAAAAACCTTATTTTTAACATTTAGAGAATCTAATGCAGTTCCGTTTTCAGGGTATTTAATCAAAATATGAGAGGCTACAATTTTTACCATTGCTGGTTTCTTTTCATAAACTTTTAAAAGATGATAACCAAAATCTGTGCGAATAGGCATAGAAACATCACCAACCTTGGTATTGTAGGCAGCTTTTTCAAATGGATAAACCATATCTAATACAGAAAAGTAACCTAAATCACCTTTATTCCCTTTAATAATAGGACCATGTTCAAATTGAGAAAAATCTCTAGCAGATGGATCATCAGAAAGCTCAACAGCAAGTTTTTCAAAGGTTTCTCCTTTAATAATTCTTTTACGGATTTCCATAATTTTATTGTAGGCAATGAGTGTATCTTTAGGCAATGCATCAATTGCCACTTTTATCAATAAATGACTTGCCCTAATATCGTAATGCATATTGTTATAGGCTTCGTTCAATAATTTTTCGTTTACATCTTTATCAATAAGATATGGTTGCGATAACTGTTTACGATATCCCATTAGCTCGGTAATAAAAGAGTTTGCGGTATCTAACTTTAGGTCTTCTGCTTCTTTCACTTTAAGGCGAAAATTAACGTATAAATTAAGATATTCGCTTAAAGAATTTGTGTTGATTGTGTCTTTTTGAATATTGTTTTTATGATAAACGCTTTCAAACTCTGATTTTGTAATCTTATTTCCACCAATTGTCATTAATATAGGGTCGTTTTGTGCAAAACTGCTACTAAAAATAAGCACAAATAGGATAAAGAAAATGGTTTTTACTCTTTTTTTCATATTCATAAGGTTGTTAAATTTGTTAATAT
>MNXO01000152.1 GCA_001872995.1 Bacteroidetes bacterium CG2_30_32_10
AGGAGTTGAAATAATATTCAACGGAAACTTCAAATTAATTGTTCAAGGGCATTTAATAGCAAATGGTACGGCAATAGATACCATTCAGTTTAAACCATTCAACAGCTCAACAAAATGGAGAGGTATTCGCTTTGAAGACATAATAATTACCAATGACACTTCTAAACTCAGCTATTGCAAAATTACTGGCTCTCAATCATCCGATGGTACTCCAAGCATTACCAATTTAGACAATGGAGGTGGTATCTATGTTAAAAATACAAATAAAATAGTCATAACACATTGTTCAATAGCAGGAAATGTTGCAGATAATAAAGGAGGTGGTATTTATATTTCAAACTCAAACATTGTGTTTAGAAATAACAGTGTAAGCAATAATATCGCAACAACTGATGGGGGTGGAATTTATGCAACACAAAACGCTAATGGCTTTATTCAAAGCAATAAAATATTTAATAATACTGCTGCAAATGCTGGTGGCGTAATGCTTGATGCATGCAATGGTTTGATATTTAATAATAACCTGATAAGCTACAACAACGCTACATTAAAAGCTGGGGGCATCTATTTTGCAAATGGTTGCAATGGCAAATATGCTAACAACACTATTTCTAGGAATAAATGTATCGGTTTTGGGGATGGAATTTATATTTCTGCATCTAATCCAAGTATCTATAATACTATAATTTGGTATAACGAAGAAGGAACAGGGGCAAATGTCTATATAAATAATGATGGCGCAGTCCCCAACTTCTATTATTCAAATATACAAAACGGAGCAGGTAGTTTTGCAGGGGTATTTACTGGCAATTATTTAAATAATGTTGATTATACACCAGGATTTTGGGGCTGGGGAAACGATTATTTCGATTTGAACTTTATGTCCCCTTCTATCAATAGGGGAACACCCGACACAAGTAATTTAAATTTACCAAAATTAGATATATTGGGCGGTTCGAGATGTTATAATAATGGTAGTATTGATATAGGGGCTTATGAGTTTCAAGGAAATCAGAATTGGAATACTATTTCAGGAAATTTATCTGGAACTTTAACTACTGCGGGCACACCATACTACGTAACTAATAACATTGTTGTCCCCGAAGGTCAAACCCTCATTCTGGAAAGAGGAATTCAATTGTATTTTCTGGGACATTTTTCAATTACGGTTAAAGGCACTCTTATTGCCAATGGAGATGAATCGGAAAGTGTCTTCTTTTCTTCCTTAGATACAATGGATTATCATAAAACAAACCTGAATAATGGGGCGTGGAATCGAATTATTATTGAAAATACAAGTACCAATACTGAATTTAATTATTGTGAATTTCAGTTTTCTAAAGCAGTAAAATCAACTGATGTTATCCCATATACTGGTGGTAGTGTTGTTGTAAATGGCTGTAGTGCTAAATTTTATAATTGCCATTTCTATTTTTCCCTTGCTCAGATGGGAGGAGGTTTAGCTGTTTTGAATTCAAACAAAACTACCATTGAAAATTGCAAATTTAATGAATGTCGTTCTTTAAATGGTGGCAAAGGGGCTGCTTTATATATTGAGAATGCTTCTCCCACAGTATTTGGGAACCTTTTTATTTCGAATACAAGTGATAATTTGGGCGGTGTTGTATATGTTACTAATTCCGAATCTAATTTTATCAACAATACCATTGCAGAAAATAGTGCTAACAAAGGTGGTGCTTTTTATATCAATGAAGAGAATAGCATTACACTTAAAAACAAACTAAAGTTCTATAATAATATTATTTGGCTTAATACTGCATCAGTCGCTACAAATGGAGATCAAATTTTCATTAATAGCCCTACCGATAGTATTTCTTTTAGCTTCAATGATATAATGGGTGGATTGGATGCTGTTTCTATTCAAGGCAACGCTCCATTTAATGGTTTTTACCATCACAATATTGATGCGGACCCTCATTTTATGTATAGTTGTCCTACACCTTATGGATTATTAAATGATTCACCATGCATAAATGCAGGAACTGAATTTATTCCGGGTTTTATATTTCCATTATACGACATATTTGGCAATCCACGGATGAGTGGTAAAATTGATATGGGCGCTTACGAAGGTTTAATTGTTAGCATTGACAATATTAATGTTACAAAAGACTTTTGTAAAGTATTTCCAAACCCTTGTTATAATAAAGTTTCTTTTACCTTTTCAATGAAAACTAAAGGAAATGTTACAATTATTATATACGATACTAATGGGAAACTAATGAAAACAGTTAAAACGAATTATACTACCCCATCAACTCATCAATTAGATTTGAATGTGAAAGATTTACAAAAAGGAGTGTATTATTATCAATTAATTATACCAGATAAAACGATGACTGGCAAATTATTATTGGTATTCTAATAGGATATATTTTATACCGAATTCATTATTGTAAAATTGCAATAATATTTTTCTTAGCTCTTACAACCTCATTCAAGCATACATTAATTTTTGCATCGCAAGGGAGGTATATATCAACCCGTGAGCCAAATTTGATAATACCAATTTGTTCTCCTTGAATGGCTTTATCGTTTTCTTTTGCATAACAAACAACTCTTCTAGCCATTGCACCTGCTATCTGTCGAACCATTATTGATTTGTTATTGTTTTCTATCACTATTGTTGAACGCTCATTTGCTGTTGATGACTTGGGATGAAAAGCAACCAAATGTTTTCCTTTATGATATTTATAATACTTAACAATTCCATTCATTGGAAACCAATTTACATGAACATTAAGTGGCGACATAAATACAGACACTTGTATGCGTTTATCTTTAAAGTATTCAGGTTCTTCCACTTCTTCTATTACAACAACTTTGCCATCAGCAGGACATAAGATTTTATTATCATCAATAATGATATCACGTTTAGGAACACGAAAAAACAAAATTATGATACTCCAAAATATCAAACATATAAAGTAAAAGATGAAATGAAAAATCGTTTGACTTGGAAAATAAGAGTTGATTAATAATAAAATTAAACCAATTGCAAAAAAAGTAATTAAAATCGTTGCAATTCCTTCTTTGTGAATCCGCATAAATATTTATTTAAAATAATTTATTATTACGAAATAAGTAAATACTATTGGTGCCGATATAAGTACGGCGTCAAAACGATCTAAAATCCCCCCATGACCAGGTAAGATTTTACCAGAATCTTTGCAGTTGATGCTTCTCTTAAATAGCGACTCAACAAGGTCTCCAAAAGTTCCAAAAACGATTATTATCAGGGTAATTGCAATCCAATCTACTAAAGAAATATTCATAAAGAAGATAGACAATAGGTAAGCAAAGCCCAAACTACAAATGGTGCCTCCAATAAATCCTTCCCACGATTTTTTTGGAGATATTCTTTCAAACAAACGATGTTTTCCAAAACTAATACCAAAAATATATGCTGAGGTATCGTACATCCAAATTATCAAAAAATATCCTAATAGCAAATTAGAATTATATTTGGTATTCCCTGAAATTAGAGGGAAATAATTAAGGATTGAAAACGGAACGGCTAAATAAACAATTCCAAATATAGAATATGCAATATTGGTAAAGGGTTTTTCGTTTTTCTGATAAAGCTCTATAATAAAAACCAGAATTATCAAAGGCAACATTAGAAATAAACTTGCTATTGGAGCAATATTCATTGCAAACAAAGCGTTTATTACAAATAGCATTGCTCCTATCGCAACTATAAATGGTTTATAAATAATAACCTTTTCATTTTCTAATAAAGTAAAGAATTCCCATAAAGCAAGAATTGTAATTATCAGAAATATAAATGCAAAGGTAAAGGCATTCCATAAAATTGCTCCAATGAGAATGGATATAAATAAAACACCAGTGATGGTTCGGGTAATAATATTGTTCACAAGTCGTTGTTTGATATTATTTGTTTAGATTTTAAAACATTATCAGTTGCAACATACAATTCAACTTCACCAAATAAGTATGTTGAATCTCGTTTGTTGAGAATGACACTCTCAATTTCTTGGTCTTTAAGAACTGCTTGCGTGATTTCCACTTTGTAAAAATCGACTGAACTATATATTTTAACCCAATTGTCTTTCAATAGATAATATATTATTCGTGAATATCATCAACCAAGAATAAATAAAGGTCTTTGGGACCGTGTGCTCCCATAACCAATGTTTTTTCAATGTCTGCCGTTCTACTTGGACCAGTAATTAACGAAATCATAGAAGGTAATTTATCTGCATATTTAGTTTTAATATTAGCCAGGGCATGTTTTATATCTGGAACTAATTGCGAAACATACGCCAATACAATATGTGCAGGAGGATAAACATTCAAACGTCTTCCAGATGCTTGTCGCGAAGAAACCATAATACTGCCAAGTCTTGCTATTAAAAATTCGCAATAAGTTATACCAGCCTCTGTGTTTAATAAATCTGATTCATCATGATAAAAAGGGATATTGGCTTGTATTAATAAATCTTTTATTTTATCCTCAGCACAATAAATATACTGCAATTTGTTTTCATCAATTAATGCTTTGAGAGAGTTTACAAATTCAGAATGATTTTGACAAAAAACAAATTTACCACTAACTTTGGTAAATTCTTCCGCAAATTTAACTGCCAATTCGTTACCAACTTCAGTATAAACCGATGATTCAAATTCCACATCAGGATATGGATTTGGAGTAGCAACTATTAAAGCTTTGCGAATTTTTTTTAAAATTTTCTCTTTTGAAGTGCTTTCTTCCATTTGTTATTAGTATTATTCGCCTGAATTATTGTTAGAAACATCTATGATTTTTGTTTCAGTTTCAAGTATAGGTAGAATCTTTTTTATAGGCTCTTCTTTGTCAAACGGACGTTTTCCGAAAATTTCCTCAAGGTCTTCCTTAAATATCACTTCTTTTTCGAGCAATACTTTTGCTAAACGTTCTAAATTCTCTTTATTGGCAATTAGCAAATCTTTTGCACGTTTATAGGCTGTTTCAATTAAAAGACTAATTTCTTGATCAATGATTTCAGATGTTTTTTCGCTATATGGTTTTGTAAACGAATATTCCTGCTGACCAGATGAATCATAATAGCTGATATTACCTAATTTTTTATTTAATCCGAAAAAGACAACAATCGCATAAGCTTGTTTGGTAACTTTTTCTAAATCGTTTAATGCACCAGTTGATATTTTACCAAAAACAACTTCTTCGGAAGCCCTACCACCTAATGCAGAGGTTATTTCATCGAATAATTGTTCATAAGTGGTTATTTGTCTTTCTTCTGGCAAATACCATGCAGCTCCTAAAGCTTTTCCTCTTGGAACAATAGTTACTTTTACTAAAGGATGGGCATATTCGAGCAACCAACTAATGGTAGCATGACCTGCTTCGTGAAAAGCAATCACTTTCTTTTCAGAAAGAGTAATAATTTTACTTCTTCTTTCCAACCCACCAACAATGCGGTCCACTGCATCCAAAAAGTCTTGTTTATCAATTAGTAGTTTGTTGTTTCTGGCAGCAATCAATGCCGATTCGTTACACACATTGGCTATATCGGCTCCCGAAAAGCCTGGCGTTTGCTTTGCAAGGAAATCAACTTTGATTGAATCATCCAGTTTCAAAGGACGAAGGTGAACTTCAAATATGGCTTTACGCTCTTCTAAATCTGGCAATTCTAAATGTATCTGTCTATCGAATCTACCGGCACGCATCAAAGCTCTATCGAGAATATCTGCACGATTAGTAGCTGCGAGAATAATAACACCTAAATTGGTTCCAAAACCATCCATTTCGGTGAGTAGTTGATTTAAAGTATTCTCTCTTTCATCGTTGCCACCAGTCATTACATTTTTGCCTCTTGCACGCCCTATTGCATCAATTTCGTCAATAAATATGATACAAGGAGCTTTTTCTTTGGCTTGTTTAAATAAGTCTCTTACTCTTGATGCACCAACACCAACAAACATTTCTACAAAGTCAGAACCAGAAAGTGAAAAAAAAGGAACTTGAGCTTCCCCAGCAACAGCTTTTGCCAATAAAGTTTTTCCTGTTCCCGGGGGTCCTATCAATAAAGCACCTTTAGGTATTTTGCCACCAAGTTGTGTATATTTTTTAGGGTTTTTTAGGAAATCAACAATTTCCATAATTTCAACTTTTGCTTCTTGTAAACCAGCAACATCTTTAAAAGTAATGTTTACACTGGTATCTTTATCGAAAAGTTGGGCTTTGGCTTTACCAATATTAAATATTTGTCCACCGCCACCGCCAGCTCCACCACCCATCCGTCGCATAAACCAAACCCATATCAATATCATTAAACCTATTGGAATGAGCCAGCTTAAAATATCGCTACTCCAATCTTTACTGTTATCATTAATATAACTTACAGAATTGTTCGAAATAATATCCTTTTTCTGTGCTTCGGTTTTCCCAATGGTATCGTTGGCAATTATCTTGGATTGTGCATCTTTTAAATCTTGCCTAAAACTTTCAATAGAACCTATAGGAATATAATAATGAGGACCCGCATTTAAACTGCCACCCATTCCTTTAGAAACATCTTTATATCTGGGGTCGGTAAGTTTATCCTTTTTT
>MNXO01000145.1 GCA_001872995.1 Bacteroidetes bacterium CG2_30_32_10
TCTTCCGCATTTTCTTGTTAAAAACCCTGAAAAAGTAGAAAATAAAGAGAAAATTAAAATTTCTTTTATAGAAAAACTCTCTGAATACAAGTTAGAGAATAATAAATATGTGCTTATTGTTTTATTTATTGTTCTTGGGATTTGTTTCGTCACGGCATGGGACGTAAAATTTGAAAGCGACATGACTTCGGTTAATTACTTTCCCGATAAAATTGCCAATGCAGAGAATAACCTCAATAAAATAAGTGATAATAAGTTAAAATCAATATACCTAGTTTCTACCGGAAAGGATTTAAAAGAAGCCATTAAGAACAGTACCTTTTTAAATAAAGACTTAGAAAGACTTAAATCAGAAGGAATCATAAAAACATTTGCCTCTATCAATACTATTCTGATTCCCGATTCGCTACAAAATATTAAATTAAAAAGATGGAATAATTATTGGACACTAGAAAGAAGACAAACATTACAAAAAAAATTAATTGCAGCGGGAAATAACTATAAATTCAAAGAAACAGCTTTTGAAAAGTTTTACTTATTTATTAATAAACAGTTTAAACCTATTGATAATGCATCATTTGACTCCATAAACAAATTGTTTTTAGACAGTTGGATAACCAAAACACCCGATTTGACAATGGTTGCCACTATTGTGAAAGCTGAAACCAAAGATAAGCAGGTAATTCTCAATACATTTTCCAATAATTCTAATGTAGTTGTTTTCGATAAACAATTTTTAGCATCTAAGTTTGTTGATGTAATCAACAACGATTTTAATCTTATTCTACTGCTCTCATCTTTGTTGGTTTTTGTATTCTTAGTTATTTCGTATGGTAGAATTGAATTGGGAATTATTGCATTTGTACCAATGCTTTTGAGTTGGATATTGATATTGGGATTGATGAGCATCTTTGGAATCAAGTTTAACATCATTAACATCATTATTTCCACATTTATTTTCGGCTTGGGCGATGATTACAGCATATTTATTATGGATGGTTTGCTCGAAGAATATAAAACAGGAAAGAAAACACTTGCTTCTTATAAAACTTCTGTCTATTTATCGGCTTTTACTACTATAGTTGGCTTGGGAGTATTGCTTTTTGCTAAGCATCCCGCCTTGAAATCAATTGCATTGATTACCATAATTGGTATGTTTTCAGTTGTTCTAATTTCAAATACCATTGTACCACTTCTTTTTAAATGGTTGATTTATAAAAAGAAAAAAAGACGAGCCCAGCCGGTTACTTTTTATATTTTAATATATGCAATTGTTTGTTATACCTATTACTTGGTGGGATGTCTTTTTGTCTTTATTTCTGGATTCCTTATTAAATTAATACCAATTGGTAAAAAAAATCAGCAATACATCTATCACTTGCTACTCATGTATTCCAATCGTTCGGTGATGTTTATAATGTTTTTTGCAAAGAAACGAGTTATAAACAAGAAGAATATTGATTTTAAAAAGCCTCATATCATTATATGCAACCATCAGTCAATTATTGATATTCCTTTAGTATTAACCTTTACACCAAAGCTAATTGTGCTCACTACAAACTGGGTATGGAATTCTCCAATTGTTGGTAAAATTGTAAGGACAGCCGATTTTTATAATGTAACTTCTGGTTTAGACAAGCTCATCCCGTTTCTACAAGAAAAAGTTAATGATGGTTACTCTATTCTTGTGTTTCCTGAGGGTACTCGTTCCGAAAATAAAAAGATTAAACGCTTCCATAAAGGGGCTTTCTATCTTGCAGAGAAACTTAAATTAGATATTGTTCCTGTAATAATTAATGGAACTGCCGATTACGTCTCAAAAGGAGAGTTGTTAGGAAAGAAAAGCACCATCACTGTTAAATACCTTAATCCAATCCCATTATCAGATATTAGTTTTGGCGATAATTATTCTGCCCGTGCAAAAGCAATTTGTGATTATTTTAGAGCAGAGCATGAATCTTTGCTTCAGGAATATTACAGGAAACCAGCTTATTTTAAAAGTAAACTATTAAAAAACTATGTTTACAAAGGTCCTATTATTGAATGGTATTTGAAAGTTAAATTAAGATTAGAAAAGAATTATACTTTTTATCAAAATCTAATACCTCCTAAGGCAAGTATAGTAGATATTGGTTGTGGGTATGGTTTTCTCTCCTATATGTTGGCTTTTCTATCCGAAAACCGCAAAATTACTGGTATAGATTTCGACGAAAACAAAATTGCTATTGCCAACAATTGCAAAGAAAAGAATGACAACATCAACTTATACCATGGCAATGCGTTAGATTATAATTATAACAAATCGGATGTGTTTATTTTAAGTGATGTATTGCATTATTTGCCCGAAAATCAACAAGAGCAACTAATTCTAAAATGTATTGAAAATTTGAATAGCCATGGGATGATAATTATCAGAGATGCCGACAATGAGCTTGGTAAAAGGCACATTGGAACTAGAATTACTGAGTTTTTCTCCACCAAATTTGGTTTTAACAAAACCCTCGATAACAACAAGCATTTATATTTCGTTTCAAGAAGTACCATCAATAATATCATTATAAAATATAGTGGTTTGCAAATGGATGTTATTGATAATTCCAAATTTACTTCAAATATTTTTTATATAATTAAAAAAATAGCTTGACAATATGGATAAATATGATGTAGTAATTGTTGGTAGTGGTTTGGGTGGCTTACTTTGCGGCAATATTCTTAGCAAAGAAGGTTATAGCGTTTGTATTTTAGAGAAAAACCATCAAATTGGTGGTTGTTTGCAAACATTTACCAGAGACAATTGTGTGTTTGATACTGGCATTCATTATCTTGGTAGTCTTGACGAAGGACAAATACTAAATCAGTATTTTAAGTATTTTGGTTTGATGGATAAACTAAAACTTAAAAAACTTGATAAAGACGCCTTTGATATCATCTATTTTAATGATAATAAAAAAGAATATCCTTATGCGATGGGGTATGACCATTTTATTGAAACGCTTGCTCAGTCTTTTCCCCACGAACGACAAGCTTTGATTACCTATTGTGATAAATTAAAAGAAATTAGTAGTTCTCTGGCTTTATATAATTTAAAAGAAATCACTTCTACTTTTATAGAAACTCAGTATTTTAAAGAAAATGCGTATGATTTTATTCAAGCAACTTTCAAAGATAAGAGGTTGCGCAATGTAATAGCTGGCTCAAATGGACTTTATGCGGGTGTTCCAGAAAAGACGCCCTTATTTATTCATGCCATTGTTAATGCTTCTTTTATTGAAAGCGCTTATCGTTTGGTAGATGGAAGCCAGCAAATGGATGATTTATTATCAGATACCATCATTCAAAATAATGGAATTATTAGAACTAATAGTAAAGTAACAAGATTGGTTTGCGAAAACGATAAAGTAGCCTATTGTGAGATTAATAACACCGAAAGAATTGAAGCCAAATACTTTATTTCTGATATTCACCCAGAACTCACCCTCGATATTCTTGAAAATGATATATTGAGAAAAGTATATCGCAACCGAGTGAAGAGCTTAGAAAGCACTATATCTTCTTTTGCATTATATATTAGTCTTAATGAAAACTCTTTTAAATACCTGAACCATAATTACTATTATTTTTCTAATAATAGTGTTTGGTATGCCAGCACTTATTCGGAAACTGAATGGCCCGAGAGTTATTTACTATTAACTCCAGCCACATCAAAGTCAGACATATATGCTGAGAGCATTATTGTTATGACATATATGAAATACGAAGAATTAAAACAATGGGAAAACACTACCGTTGGCAAGCGAGGAGAGGATTATTTGAAATTTAAAAAAAATAAAGCAGAGCAGTTATTGGATAAGATTGAAATACGATTTCCCGAATTACGAAAGCATATTAAATCTTACTATGCTTCCACTCCTTTAACCTACAGAGATTATACGGGAACAAAAAACGGTTCGCTTTATGGAGTGCTTCGCGACAGCAACGAACCAATGAAATCTTTTGTTTCTCCAAGGACTAAAATCTCCAATTTGATATTTACCGGACAAAATGTTATTTTGCATGGAGTGCTTGGTGTAACCATAGGAGCTGTGCTCAGTTGTGCCGAAATAGTTGGCTTAAATTACCTTATAAAAAAAATAAAACAAGTCTAATTGCTTATATAAATATTGAATATATTGGCTTCTAAAAGAAAAAAAATACGTATTGGTTGTTTATTAACAAGTTTAATTTTGTTAATTTCATTTTGCATTGTTTTCAATATCATTACAAA
Source organism: Bacteroidetes bacterium CG2_30_32_10 (assembly GCA_001872995.1). Classification (GTDB taxonomy): domain Bacteria; phylum Bacteroidota; class Bacteroidia; order Bacteroidales; family CG2-30-32-10; genus CG2-30-32-10. Next base: position 4,265 of record MNXO01000145.1, read on the forward strand.
GCTCACACCACCAAAGCCCACAGACTTGAGTTCCCTGAAGTTGCAACGTATTCAAATAGACTCCAATTTTTATGTTTGTGGCAACAATTGGTTACAAAAAAACAATTACGGATTGTGGGAGTTATATGTGGAGGGAACTGCTTTTGAACGTGGTGTAATTAATGGCAAACTTACAAAAGACCTTATCTGGAAACAAGAAGATGCTTTCGTTGAACAAATTAACCAAATCATTCCTTCAAGATTTTACTTACATTTTCTAAAGTACCTTATTTCTTGGTTCAATCGTGACATAGACCAATGCATTGAGCCTGAATATTTGCTCGAAATATATGGCATCTCTCAATCTGCCTCTAACAATTACAATTTTATTGGTTCAAAATACGAAAGAATTCTTAATTATCATGGGGCGCACGATATTGGTCATGCTATGCAGGATTATCATATTGTTGGTTGCACTTCCTTTTCTACTTGGGGCTTAAAATCTGAAGACACCACTCTACTCATTGGCAGAAACTTCGATTTTTACGTAGGAGATAAATTTGCCGAAGACAAAATTGTTTGTTTTATCAATCCTGATAAAGGATATAAACTGATGATGGTTACTTGGGGTGGCATGATTGGGGCTGTTTCGGGAATGAACGAAAAAGGGCTAACCATTACATTGAATGCTGGTAAATCCGAAATACCTTACGAAGCAGCAACCCCTATCTCCATCATTGCACGTGAAATTCTTCAATATGCTAAAAACATTAATGAAGCTTTTGCTATTGCTAAAAAACACAAGTCGTTTGTTTCAGAGTCTTTAATGATTGGTTCTCTCGAAGACAATAAAACCGTGATTATCGAAAAAACACCACTCACAACCACCATGTTTGCTTCTGATACTAATTTTATTATTTGTTCCAACCATTTTCAAAGCAAAGAACTTAAAAACACCGATTTAAACATACAAAATATTAAAGAAAGTTCATCTATGTTTCGCTACAATCGTGTGATGGAATTGTTAAATAGTTACCCAACAATGAATGTAACCAATGCAGCAGAATTACTCAGAAACAAAGAAGGATTAGGCAATAAACAAATAGGAATGGGTAACGAAAAAAGCATCAATCAGCTTATTGCACATCATTCCATTATTTTTAAACCTGCACAAAAAATGGTTTGGGTTTCCACCAATCCCTATCAATTGGGTGCGTATGTTGCTTACGATTTAAACAAAATATTTGCAAACTTCAAGGGATTAAAAGTGAAGACCGAAATTATAACGCCCTCTCTCACTATTGCAGCCGATTCTTTTTTGCTTTCTTCCGACTACCAAAGCTATTTAAAATACAGAAAATATAAACAATTGCTTTCTTTCTTTATCAAAAATGCACCATATATTCAGTTGCCAGAGAGTTTCATAATTTCTTTTATCAACACCAACCCTAAAAACTATTTAACATTTATGCTCGCAGGGGAATACTATCAAAAGAAAAACAATTATTCAAAAGCCATGGTATATTACCAGTTAGCTTTAACTAAAGAAATTGCCACGCATACAGAGCAAAATCAAATAAATGAAAACATTACCAAATGCAAAAACCATATTGATAATGATTGACAAACATATTAAAAACATAATTTTCGACTTTGGCGGAGTAATTCTCAATATAAATCCACTGATTACATACAATCGCTTTAATAAACTGGGATTAGCTAATTTATATGAAGGTATCGAATTTTCTAATCCCGATGAGGCTTTGTTGTTATATGAAAAAGGGCTCATTTCGTCTAATGATTTTAGGGAAAAATTAAAGGAAAAACTCAGCCATCCCATCGAAGACTGCGAAATTGATGAAGCATGGAATGCGATGTTGCTCGATATTCCTATAGAAAGGGTAGTACTGTTAAATAAATTGAAAACCAAATACAATACCTATTTGCTTAGCAATACCAACGAAATTCATTACATTGCCTACACCAATCTGTTTAAGCAAAACTTTGGTTACCCGCTATCCAATTTGTTTAATGAAGCCTATTTTTCGTTTATGCTGCATCTAAACAAACCAAATAAAGAAATTTATCAATATGTAATTAATCAAAATTCGTTGGTTGCAGAAGAAACCTTGTTTATTGATGACTCTATTGTCAATATAGAAGGAGCAAAAGCAGTGGGACTTAAAACACATCATTTGACTGCTAATGAGACTATCAATGATTATTTTAACCATTCTATAAATTAATACCGTTTAACTTTCTGTAATATTTTTTTAAAAATAAACACAAAGCAAATCGGCATTTACCAATCTATTTTTTCTAATTCGATTGTATCTTTTAGAAAAAAGATTGGTATAACAATTATACAATTCCCCTCAATATTTCAAGAAAATGATTAATTTTGCAAAATAGTCAATAAGAAGTTTTTTTTGTAA
>MNXO01000068.1 GCA_001872995.1 Bacteroidetes bacterium CG2_30_32_10
TGATATTAGAAATAAAAGTACACAATTTTAAAAAATAAAATGCAAACCTATACAATATTTTTTATTTAAAGAAAAATTAATAACCTAAAATTTTGAGCATTGGCTTATAAGTTTGCTCCTTAGCAAAAAGTTTAGTGAAAATTTCACCATTTTCGTCTAAATCTATTGTAATATGTTTTGGAGCAGGTATAAGACAGTGTTGAATTCCACCATACCCACCAAGCGATTCTTGGTACGCTCCAGTATGAAACAATCCAATATATTGAGGACCATTTTCTGGCAATTTAGGCAAGAAAACAGCATTTGCGTGTGCTTCAGCGTTATAATAATCTTGACTATCGCAGGTTAGTCCACCTAAGTTAACTCTTTGATATTCACTTTCCCAATTGTTAATAGCAAGTAAAATAAACCGTTGATTGATTGCCCATGTATCTGGCAATGTAGTCATAAAAGAACTGTCGATCATATACCAAAGCTCTCTATCATTTTGTTGTTTTTGATCAATAATAGAGTATAAAACAGCACCACTTTCTCCTACAGTATATGAACCAAACTCTGTAAAAATATTTGGTTCAGCAACTACGTTTCTTTCACAAATGTATTTTATTTGAGCAACTATTTCTTCAGCCATGTATTCATATTCATATTCAAATGACATAGAATTTTTTATTGGAAAGCCTCCACCAATATTTAATGAATCTAATTCAGGACATACTTTTTTTAGTTCACAATATATATTAACACATTTTGTTAATTCATTCCAGTAATAAGCAGTGTCTCTAATTCCCGTATTAATAAAAAAGTGGAGCATTTTAAGTTCAAATTTCGGGTTGTCTTTAATGTTTTCTAAATAAAAAGGAATAATATCATTGAATCTTATTCCTAGTCTAGAGGTGTAAAAATCAAATTTAGGTTCTTCTTCTGATGCAATTCTAATAGCTAATTTGCATTTTTTTGATACTGCGGCATTGTAGATAGCGATTTCCGATTTGCTATCTAGAACTGGAATTGTGTTTTCAAAACCTAAATTTATAAGATTGGCAATATTTTCGAGATATTGAGGACGTTTAAACCCATTACAGATAATATACTTATTTTTTTTTATTTTACCATTTTTATATAGTTCTTCGATTATATGTATGTCAAATGCTGATGATGTTTCTAAATGCACATCGTTTTTTAATACTTCTTCTAAAACAAATGAGAAGTGTGAACTCTTTGTACAATAACAATAATTGTATTCTCCATTATAATCGGCTTTTGCAATTGCAACATTAAACATTTTTTTTGCTTTCAAAATTTGTTCGGTTATTCTAGGCAAATAAGATATTTTTAAAGGTGTTCCATATTGCGCAATAATGTTCATTAAAGGTATATTATTAAAATACAATTCGTTATCAATAACTTTAAATTCATCTTGCGGAAAATTAAATGTTTGGTCTATTAAGTCTATATATTTATTCTTCATTTTAAAATGTAATTAAGGTGGATCTATAAAAAATACTATAAGTAAACTACTTGAATTGAAAATATTTTACAAAAGTATCAATTAATATATTTAATCAAAAATAAATTTTGTCTTTTTTTAGTCTTACTTAATAAAAGAATGCTTATTACCCAAATAATTATAAATCACTTTTTTTGTGTACATATTTGATTAAAAATAGCCTTTAATAATAATAACCTACAATCCATTTTTTTTGATTTAATGAATATTTATTACTAAATAATGGGCTAATTTAGTTGTGGCTTTTATATTGGTTGATTTTTTTTATATAAATTCTTTATATGTTTTGTTTTTATATTACCTTTGAATAAATTAAATTTATTAATTAACATAAAAAAGAAACAAATGGAAACATCATTTTATTTTATTATTGCAGGCGTAATATTCATCTTCTTTCTAGGAGTAAGAATAGTGAGACCAACACATAGAGGATTAATTGAAAGACTTGGGAAATACTATCATTTTGCTAACCCTGGTTTTCATTGGATAATCCCTTTTATCGACAGATTGTTTTTGGTAAACATTACCGAGCAAATGGTAAATGCAGAATCACAAGAAATTATTACAAACGATAACCTTAATGCAAGTGTGGATGCACAGGTTTACTTTAAAGTAATAGAATCAGAAGACGGGGTAAAGAGTTCGCAATACTCTGTTAATAATTACAAATGGCAGATTGTTAATCTTGCTCGTACTACATTAAGAAATATAATAGGTACACTAACACTTAAATCTGCAAACAGTGAAAGAGGTAAAATAAATGCTGAATTGCACCATACATTATGCGATGAAACTAGTACTTGGGGGATTACCATTGTACGTACTGAATTAAAAGAAATTGACCCTCCCAAAGATGTACAAGAAACGATGAATAAGGTTGTAAAAGCCGAAAACGAAAAAATTGCTGCAATTGACTTTGCTACTGCAGCTGAAACGTTTGCAGATGGCGAAAAGCGTGCAAAAATAAAAGAAGCAGAAGGTTTTAAACAATCGAAAATATTACATGCTGAAGGTGAAGCAGAAGCTATTAGATTGGTGAATGAAGCTGCTGATAAATTTTTTACTGGAAATGCACAATTATTAAAGAAACTAGAAACTGTTGAAGCTTCCCTTAAATTAAATGCCAAGATTGTTATACCTACTGGAACAGAATTAGTAAATGTGATAGGTGAAATGGCTGGTGTATTGCCATTAAATATTAAAAAAGATAATAGAGAAATTAAAGAAGGTAAATAATTAATAATCCTTTAATATTTCAGATTTTGGGAAAAACCCCTAAAATTTGATTTACTTGATTTAAAAATTTAGATTATGATTAAATAGAAACGCCATCTTAGATTAGGATGGCGTTTCTGCTTTTCTCAATGAGGTATAATAATATGAATCTATTTCATTTTTTTTGGTTTTATCATATTTTCGGGTTGCAAAATAGAATCTAACTCCTCTTTAGAAAGTAGCTTTCTTTCAATCACCAATTGATAAACGCTTCTATTGTTTTCTAAAGCATCTTTAGCAAGAGTGTTGCATATATCATGCCCAAGTGCAGGAGTTAATGCAGTAACTAATCCAATACTATTTTCTACCATTTCACGGCAATGTTTTTCGTTAGCAGTAATTCCACTTATACATTTTGAAGCAAGAGTAGTCATTCCGTTTTTTAGCATTTCAATTGATTCGAAAAGACAATGAACAATAACAGGTTCCATTACATTTAATTGTAATTGTCCAGCTTCGGCAGCAAGTGTTACTGTTAAATCATTACCAATTACTTTAAAAGCAATTTGGTTAACCACTTCTGGTATAACAGGGTTCACTTTGCCAGGCATAATAGATGAGCCAGGTTGCATAGGAGGCAAATTAATTTCGTGAAATCCTGTTCTGGGTCCTGAAGATAATAAACGTAAGTCGTTGCAAATCTTTGATAATTTAACAGCAAGACGTTTAATGGCGGAAGAATACATTATAAAAGCGCCAGTATCTTGGGTTGCTTCAATAAGATTTGCGGCTAAAACAATATTTAAACCAGTAATATCACGTAACTGTGTAACAACTTTATCGCTATAGTCTGGTTCTGAATTAATTCCAGTTCCTATTGCTGTAGCACCCATATTTACTTCTAAGAAAAGTTTGGCATTTTGTTCTAATCTTTCAATTTCTTCAGCAAGTGTAGCGGCATAAGCTTCAAATTCTTGTCCAAGAGTCATAGGAACAGCATCTTGCAATTGAGTACGCCCCATTTTTATTATTTGTTTAAACTCGATGGCTTTGTTTTTAAATGTGTAAATAAGCAACTGCAATACTTCAATTAATTTTTTATTACTATAAATAAGAGCTATTTTAACTGAAGTTGGATATGCGTCATTAGTAGATTGCGATAAGTTTACATGATTATTTGGATGACAATGTTCATATTCGCCTTTTTCGTAACCAAGAATTTCTAATGCCCTATTAGCAATAACTTCATTAGCATTCATATTTGTTGAAGTGCCAGCACCACCTTGTATCATATCTACAACAAAATGAAAATGATATTTACCATTAATAATTTCAGCACAAGCTTGCACAATAGCATCAGTTACAGGTTTTGAAATAAGTTCTAATTCGTAATTTGCTTTAGCAGCAGCCATTTTAACCATCGCAAGCGATTCAATCAATACCGGATAAAAGTTTAATGTTATTCCGCTAATATTAAAGTTTTCGAGTGCTCGCATAGTTTGAACACCATAATAATATTCTTGTGGAACCTCTCTATTTCCAAGTAAATCGTGTTCTATTTTTGTTCTACCCGACTCGTATTGTGCTGCAGAATTAATCATTCTCGAATTTGCTTGACGCATTCTCCTAGAAATTACTTTAGAGACATTAGATAATATTTTAACTGCTATTTTGCCATTTGAGTCAAAAAAATTAATGTTAATAACTAAAGCAGTAGTTTTTAAAACTGCTCTTGCCGATGTAGAGTGTGGCGAATCGTCCATTAATGAACCTTCTCCTAGAAAATCATACTTATTAAAAAAACACAACTGCTTTTCCTCACCAAAAACGGTCTTTTTAAAAAGTTCAACTTCACCATCCTCTATTATAAAAATATTTTTACGAGGATTATTCTCAGAAAACAAAAATTCGCCTGCATCATAAACATGCATAGTTATGTTATCAGAGAGTATTTGCAATTCATCAATGCTTAAACCTTTGAATAGCTCAATTTTCTTGATAAATTCTTTTATTAATGCTTTTTCCATATTAATTATTATTTTTTTGCAAAGATAACTATTTAAGAAAATCTATGGAATTTGATTAATTTTAACATCTAAAAACAAAAATCTTAAAATTATGAAAAGAAACTTTAAAAATTTAATGGTAATAGCAGCGTTTTTATTGATGAATGCTCAATTATCTGGTTGTGGTAAAATGAAAGAAAAAATGAATCTTGATGGGAATTCTAAAACTAATGAAGTCAATTCAGATGTTTCCGTTTATTCTGCACCACCACCTTCCCCTCAAGAATATACTATAAAGGATGAAATGAAGAAAAGCAGTAGTCCTGGCGGAAATACTGGAATGACAAATAATGATGCTGATATTGGTTTCAATACTTCCGATAAAATTGACGATAGCAAAGAAATTATTGAAAAAGTACCTTCAAAAATTATTAAAACTGCAGATATTAAGATTCAAGTAAAAAATTATAATGATAGTCGCAAGAAGATTCTATCATTAGTGAATCAAATTGGAGCTTATGTGCAATCAGAAAATCAGACTAATTATAATGCAAGTATTGATAATATAATGGTAATACGTGTTAAATCAGAAGAATTTGACAATTTGGTTGAAAAATTACTGGAAGAGTCAATTTATGTAGATAGTAAAAAAATAGTTGCAGATGATATTACTGAGGAATTTGTGGATGTTCAAGCTCGTTTAAAATCAAAGAAAGAAACAGAACTCCAATATATAGAGCTATTGAAAAAAGCAAAAACAATTAATGAAATTCTTTATGTTCAGCAATATATAAAGCCGATTCGAGAAGAAATTGAATCATTTGAAGGAAGGTTAAAATATATGAATGACAAAGCATCCTATAGTACCATAAATCTAACTTTTTATGAAAAAATTCCTTATACAATGGCTCCTTCAGTTGAAAACGGATTTTTATATAGAATAGGCAAAGCTTTTTCAGGTGGTTGGAATGTATTACTTTCTTTTTTTATTGGAATTGTAGCATTATGGCCATTATGGCTAATAGGAGGAGCTGTATTATTTACTATTTTGCATTTGGTAAAAAGAAAAAAGAAATAAACAATTACTAAAAATAATTAATTAGTCTTAGCATTCTTTTTATTTGTAATTTCAACATTAAGCAAATTAAGGAATACTAAGGCTTTTCGTTGTTTTTAAAAAATAATTTGCAAATTATCTTTTGTAAATTTGTTAAATATGAAAATTAATTTTACTTTTGCACCCCTATTTAATAGGTAGGTATTTGAAATTGAATTAGAAAAGATATTATTGAATAAAATGGATACATTAACTTATAAAACTGTATCTGCAAGCAAAGAAACTGTTAAGAAAGAATGGTTTATTGTAGATGCAGAGAACGAAATTCTTGGAAGACTTGCTTCTAAAGTTGCACAGGTATTAAGAGGCAAATTAAAGACTAGTTTTACTCCTCATGCAGATTGTGGAGATTACGTAATAGTTATTAATGCTGAAAAAATAAAATTAACTGGCAACAAATTAAATGACAAAGAATATGTTCGCCATACTGGATACCCTGGTGGACAACGCTTTTCAACACCTAAAGAATTAATGGCTAAGAATCCTGCTGTGATTATAGAAAAAGCAGTTAAAGGAATGCTACCTAAAAACAAATTAGCGAGTGCCATCTATAGTAATTTATATGTATATAAAGGAACAGAGCATCCTCATGCTGCTCAACAACCCAAGGAACTTAAATTAAAATCTATTAAATAAAAATATGGAAGTAATCAACACACTTGGAAGAAGGAAAACAGCAGTTGCCCGCATTTATTTTAAAGAGGGAAGTGGTGTAATAACCGTTAATAAAAAAGATTATAAAGTATATTTTCCAACATCGGTTTTACAATATTATGTTACACAGCCATTAGAATTAACCGCATTAATGGGTCAATATGATATTAAAGTAAACCTTGACGGTGGTGGCGTTACTGGTCAAGCACAGGCGTTAAGTTTAGCTATTTCAAGAGCTTTATGCAAAATGAATGCTGAGTTAAGACCAATTTTAAAAGCAAAAGGTTTAATGAGACGCGATCCACGCATGGTTGAACGTAAAAAACCTGGTCAGAAAAAAGCACGTAAGAAATTTCAATTTAGTAAACGATAATATTATTTTTCGGAATATAAAAAATATATGGCAAGAACTACCTATAATGAATTGTTAGAAGCAGGTGTTCATTTTGGACATCTAAAGAGAAAATGGAATCCCAATATGGCTCCTTATATTTTTATGGAACGTAACGGAATACACATTATTGACCTAAATAAAACTGTTGCAAAAATAGATGAAGCTGCAATTGCAATGAAACAAATTGCAAAATCAGGTAAAAAAATTCTTTTTGTTGCAACCAAAAAACAGGCAAAAATAATTGTGTCTGAAATAGTTAGCAAGGCAAATATGCCTTATGTTACGGAAAGATGGCCTGGAGGTATGCTCACCAACTTTGCTACCATAAGAAAAGCAGTCAAAAAGATGGCAACAATTGATAAAATGGTTACCGATGGTACTTTTGACAATATTTCTAAAAAAGAAAAATTGCAAATTCAACGCGAAAGAGCTAAATTAGAAAAAAACTTAGGAAGTATTTCTGATTTAACTAGATTACCAGCTGCAGTATTTGTTGTAGATATATTAAAAGAGCATATTGCTGTTGCAGAAGCTAAAAAATTAAATATACCTACATTTGCAATAGTTGATACCAACTCAAATCCTAATGAAGTAGATTTTCCAATTCCTGCAAATGACGACGCATCTAAGTCTATTTCTGTTGTTGTAAATTTGATGATTCAAGCAATTGAAGAAGGTTTAGCAGAACGCAAATTTGATAAAGACAAACAAGCTGCTGATGAAGAAAGAGAAGTTGAAGAAACAGAAAATGTTAAATCAAAAACTCTTAAAGATGTTGAAGATGATGAAGATGATGCAATTACTGCTAAGAAGAATTTTGATGCAAAAGGGATAACTCCAATTGTAAAAATTAAAATCAAAGCAGAAGACTCAGAAGAAGATATTAATATGAAGAAATCTGGAATATCTAGACCTGCTAATAAAGGGGTAGCTCCTAAAAAAACATTAACAAAGAAACCTTTTAAAAAATAATGTTTTCAAATAAAAGATTAATATAACAATTACAAGAATGGCAAATATAACAGCAACTGAAGTTAATAAATTAAGACAACAAACTGGTGCAGGAATGATGGATTGCAAAAAAGCCCTCGTTGAAAGTAACGGAGATTTTGATAAAGCAATCGATTTTTTAAGAAAAAAAGGACAAAAAGTCGCAAATAATCGTGCAGATAGAGATGCTAATGAAGGAATTATTTTAGCAAAAACAACAGCTGATTTTAAAAAGGCTGTTATTATCATGTTATGTTGCGAAACTGATTTTGTTGCCAAAAATAAAGATTTTATTGATTTAGCAAATAATATTTTAGAACTTTCGCTTTCTAAAAGCCCTAAAAATAATGATGAATTAAAAGCATTATTATTAAATAACAGAACAGTTGAGGAAAATGTAACTGATTTGATTGGAAAAACTGGTGAAAAGATGACTTTAGCTCATTACGAATTCGTAGAAGGAGCTAAAACATTTGCATACAATCATCCTGGTAATCGTTTAGCAAGTATTGTTGCATTTAATAAATCTGATTTTGAATTAGTTGATCAGATAGGTAAGGAAATTGCTATGCAAATAGCTGCAATGGCACCTATTGCTGTTGATAAAAATGATGTTGATGCTAAAACAATCGAAAAAGAAATAGAAATAGGGAAAGAACAAGCTAAACAAGAAGGCAAACCTGAAGCAATGTTAGAAAAAATTGCTCAAGGTAAACTTACCAAGTTCTATAAAGATTTTACCCTTTTAAATCAAGAATTTGTAAGAGACAACAAACTTACAGTTGGTCAATATCTCAAAGGAATTAATAAAGACTTAACGGTTAATGCTTTTAAACGTTTTGTATTGGGAGAATAATTAGTAATTCTATTTCCTGCAAAGCATTTTATTCTAATTATATCAGAAATTAAACTTTAGTTATTAAAATTAAAGTTTAATTTGTTTTATAGATAGTCCCTATTTTTAGGTTAAAACCAAAAAAAATAACTCTTTGCAATTCTTTTAAAGAGAGATTTAAAATAACTATTTTACAGTTTGTTAAAGGTATCTTATGCACTAATCTTCATTGATTAATATATTATTTAGGAAAATTTTATTCTTGTAGAACTAATTTTTGTTTGATTTTTACTGATTTTTATCCCGCTGGATTGTAATATGCTAAAAACAGCGATTTGTTTTCTATTTAAAATCACTTCTATAGGCTATATTTCCATTACTTCTGTTCTTTTTTTTAGAATTGTGAGGGTAAAAAATGCCAAAGTTTTATCAATCGAAATTAAATGAGCTTCATACATTTGGTGTCATTAAGAAAAGTAAATGGTTTGGGGATAGGTTAAAGATTTATTGGGTAATCCATGATATTGTTTATATTGTATAATTAACTTATGATGTATAAAAATATAGTTTTAAGCGTGATACCTTTTATTTTCATTTTTTTTGTTTTAAGAAAATGAACAAAATAAGAATATATTTTTTTTTTTTGCAAAAATTCTTATCTTTAGCATTGATTTTAAATTTATTTAATTTATAATAGAATGGGATATATCAATTTTGACAAGAGCCAGCTTATTAATCTCGAATATTCTTTAAATAAAGAATTGATTCGTTCCAATAGATCAGGTTCTTATGCTAGTACAACAATTATAGGTTGTAATACGCGTAAATATCACGGATTGCTCATAAGCCAACAACCTAACCTCGATGGAGATTATCATGTATTATTATCAAATTTCGATGTTACAGTTATACAAAGAGAGGCTGAATTCAATTTAGGTATTCATAAGTTTCCTGGTTTAGGCGTTTATAATCCTAAAGGTCATAAATACGTTAGAGACTTTGTAACAGAGCCTATTCCTTTGCTTACTTATCAAGTAGGAGGTGTTGTGCTAACAAGAGAAATTTTACTAGCACAAGAAGATGATAGAGTGCTTATTCGTTACACATTGGTTGAAGCGCATTCGCCAACAAGGCTGAGGTTTAAACCTTATATGGCATACCGAAACTATCATACGCTTAGCAAAGCTAATACATATGTAGAAAACAGATACGAGCATATTAAAAATGGAATAAAAACAAGAATGTATAACGGCTATCCATTTCTAAACTTCCAGTATTCTAAGCATATTGAATATACACATGCCCCTAATTGGTATTATAATATTGAATATTTAGAAGAACAGGAAAGAGGTTACGATTATAAAGAAGACCTTTATGTACCTGGTTTTTTTGAAGTTGATATTGAAAAAGGTGAAAGCATTGTGGTATCAATTGGTACAGAGGAAACGAATCCCCTTAAACTTACTAAATTATTTAATAATGAAGTAAAAGAAAGGGTTCCAAGAGATAGTTTTGAAAATTGCTTACGTAACTCAGCAGAACAGTTTATTGTAAAAAAAGGAAAAAAAATTGAAATAATAGCTGGGTTTCCTTGGTTTGGTAGATGGGGACGCGACACATTTATTTCATTACCTGGATTAACATTATCAACCGATAAACCCAAAATATGCAAAGCCGTTATTGATACGATGATTGATGACCTTAATGGTCCTCTTTTCCCTAATATGGGAAGTGGTAACAATGCGGTATTAAATTCAGTAGATGCGCCTTTATGGTTTTTCTGGGCATTGCAGCAATATGCAGAATATACTGGAACTAAAAAGAAAATTTGGAAGGAATATGGCGATAAAATGAAGCTTATACTCAACGGGTATAGAATAGGCACTTCTTTTAACATTAAAATGCTGGAAAACGGATTGATTTATGCTGGTGAACAAGGAAAAGCACTCACTTGGATGGATGCTGTGGTTTTTGGTAAACCCGTTACCCCACGTATTGGAATGTGTGTTGAAATAAATGCTTTATGGTATAATGCTATTATGTTTAGTATTGAAATGGCACATTGTGCGCATGATGAAGATTTTGTTAACCAATGGGAAGATGTTTCTAAAGAAATACCTATCTCTTTTAAGGAAACGTTTTGGAGTAAAGACAAATGTTATCTTGCCGATTATGTATGTGGCGATTATAAAGATTGGTCCATTAGACCAAATCAGATAATAGCAACTTCATTGCCTTATAGTCCAATTAGTGAACCAATTAGGAAGTCAGTTATAGATTTGGTGATGCAGTATCTTGTTACACCTAGAGGTTTAAGAACACTGGCGCCTCAACATCCAGATTATAAAGGAAATTATTATGGAGATCAGCCAACGAGAGACAACGCTTATCATCAAGGAACTGTATGGCCTTGGTTAATGGGGCATTTCGTTGAAGGTTATCTTAGAATTATAGGGAAAAGCGGTTTGTCTTATGTAAAAACACTATACGAAGGTTTTGAATCAGTGATTAAAGAACATGGAATAGGGACTATTTCAGAAATATATGATGGAGATCCACCTCACAAAGCAGGCGGTGCAATTTCGCAAGCTTGGAGTGTTGCTGAATTATTGAGAATAAAAACGTTAATTAACAAATACGATAGGTAAACTAAAATTTCACAAAATAATAACAGATGAAAATATTGATGTTTGGTTGGGAATTTCCACCACATATTACAGGAGGGCTTGGTACTGCTTGCTGGGGAATGACCAAAGGTTTACTGAGGCAAGGAGTAGAAGTTATTTTTATTGTCCCAAAAGCTTATGGAGACGAATATCAAGAAAATGTGCGATTAATCAATGCAAGTGATATTACCATCAACTTTAGAGATGCAATTTATCAGGAATACTGGAATATGATTACGTTTATGGAAATAGGCTCCAACCTTATTCCTTATGTATCTCCCGAAGAGTTTACTAACATTGTTAATCAAACAGAGCATGGTACTATTCAATCAGATGATAGTATTTTTTCATCTCGTTTTGAGTTTTCTGGTAAGTATGGCAAAGATTTGATGCAAGAGGTGTCGCGTTATGCAATGGTAGCAGCAACATTAGCAGCAAGTCAGCAGTTTGATGTTATTCACGCTCACGATTGGCTCACTTATCCTGCTGGTATTGCCGCAAAGAAAATAAGCGGAAAACCATTAGTTGTTCACATGCATGCTACTGAATTTGACCGTTCGGGCGAAAACATTAATCCAAATGTATTTGATATTGAGAAAAAGGGAATGGAAGCAGCAGATAAAGTGATAACTGTTAGCAATTTAACACGGCAAATAGTTATTGATCGTTATGGAATAGAGACAAATAAAGTAGTAACCGTTTATAATGCCGTAGAACCTATAGAATATGATGATATTTTAAAAAATGAACAGAAATTTGTAAAAGAGAAAATTGTTACTTTTTTGGGGAGGGTTACTTTTCAGAAAGGACCTGATTATTTTGTTGAAGCTGCATATAAAGTTTTACAAAAGGATAGTAATGTTCGTTTTGTAATGGCAGGTCAAGGTGATATGCTTTATAGAATGATTAAACGGGTTGCACAATTGAAAATTGCCACAAAGTTTCACTTTACAGGATTCTTAAAAGGAGATGATGTAGATAAAATGTTTGCAATGAGTGATGTGTATGTGATGCCTTCTGTTTCGGAACCTTTTGGTATTTCACCTCTCGAAGCTATACGTTCTAATGTTCCCGTAATAATTTCTAAACAATCTGGCGTTGCTGAAGTTCTAAGACACGCTCTAAAAGTAGATTTTTGGGATATTGATGCTATAGCGGATGCAATATATGGGCTTTTACATTATAATGCACTCTCTCGTATGTTTGTCCGCTTTGGAAAAGAGGAAGTGGATAATATGAAATGGGAAAATGCAGCCTATAAAATTAAAGAAGTTTATTTATCTTTATTGAAATAATTATTAACCAATAATACCATACAAAATGAGATCAATCTGTTTTTATTTTCAAGTACACCAACCGTTTCGTTTAAGAACTTATCGTTTTTTTGATATAGGCTCAAACCATCATTATTTTGATGATTATGCAAACAGAACTATACTACGCAAAGTCGCTGACAAATGCTACTTGCCAACAAATCAAACAATGCTTGACCTTATAAATGAATATGGCTCTGCATTTAAAATTAGTTATTCTCTTTCTGGTACTGTAATTGATCAGTTTGAAATGTATGCACCTGACGTTTTAGATAGCTTTATACGTTTAGCTGATACTGGTTGTGTTGAATTTATTGCTGAAACTTATGCACACTCTCTTTCTGCGCTTAAGAGTAAAGAAGAATTTACAAGTCAAGTGAATGCACAAGTTAAAAAGATTCAGCATCATTTTGGTCAAACTCCTAAAACATTTAGAAATACTGAGTTAATATATTCGGATGGAATAGGCTCAATGGTTGCTGATATGGGTTTTAAGACGATGATAACCGAAGGCGCCAAGCATGTGTTGGGGTGGAAGAGTCCAAACTTTATGTATTGCAATGCCATTAATCCCAAATTGAAATTATTACTTAAAAATTTCCAGCTAAGTGATGATATTGCTTTTCGATTTTCTCAACGTTCTTGGAGCGAATGGCCTCTTACAACTGAAAAATATGTAAATTGGCTAAATCAGGTTGATTCAAAGCAGGAGGTCATTAATTTATTTATGGATTATGAAACTTTCGGTGAACATCAGTGGGCTGATAGTGGTATATTTGAATTTCTAAGAGCTTTACCTCAAAGAGTTTACACAAATTCTAATTACAGCTTTAAAACGCCCTCTGAAGTATCTGAATTGCTTCAACCTGTTTCACCTATTCAAGTTCCTACTCCAATTTCGTGGGCTGACGAAGAGCGTGATTTAACGGCATGGTTAGGCAATGAGCTTCAGGATGAAGCTTTCTATCGTTTATATGAATTTGAAGAGAAAGTTAAATGCTGTAAAGATGAACAGATTCTTAAAGATTGGAAATATCTTCAAACCAGCGACCATTTTTATTATATGTGCACCAAATGGTTTTCTGACGGGGATGTTCATAAATACTTTAATCCGTATAATACTCCTTATGAGGCTTTTATTAATTATATGAATGCACTCTCTGATTTTATTATAAGAATTGAAGATGCTTGCAAACCAGCCTCTGTTATTCCTCAAAATTTCAATAAAGAGGTTGAGCAAAAGACTATTTCAACTGAAAATAAATTAGTCGTTCCTAAAAAGAAACCAATACCTGTTAGGAAAAATGCAACTATTTCTAAACTTTCTCCCAAAAGACCCTTGAAGGCAGAGAAGAAAGTTTTAATAAAGGAAAACCAAATAGTGAGAAAAAAGTCTGAGCCCATTGTAAAGGCTAAAAAACCAATTAATAAGGCTAAGATTGGAAACACTGTAACTGATAACAAGGCAACCATTGATAAGATTGATAAATTAGCCTTAAAACCATTGAAAACAATTCAAAAACCAAGTATTAAAACTAAAAAACCTTTAGTTAGCAAGACTAAGACAATTGCAAAAGCAAAAAAGCCAGTTTCTAAAGTTAAATCTGACGAAGTTGCAGTTGATAACCTAACTAAAGATAATAGTATTAAAAAGGTAAAAGTTAAATCAAATCCTTTAAAAACAGTAAATAATATTGAGGCAAAAACTAAAAAACCCTTAATTAGAAAGCCTAAAACTGTTTTAAAAGCAAATACTGCAACAAAAAAAGAAAAAACAGTGAAAGTTATTGCTAAACCAATCAAGGTTAATAAAAATATTGGTGAAAAAGCAGAAATTGCTACTGCCAAAAAGAAAACAAAAAAAGCAAAAAAGCAGAAAATTATTAAAGAAAAGAAAGAAAAATAATTTTTTTAACTAATCCATTTTTTATTTTCCAAAACGGGGATGGTAATCAATAATATTTTGTCTGATAAATTCTCTGTTTAGGTGCGTATATATTTCAGTGGTCGTTATTGACTCATGCCCAAGCATTTCTTGTACGGCACGCAAATCGGCTCCTCCTTCAATTAAATGTGTTGCAAATGAATGCCTGAATGTATGTGGGCTTATTTTCTTTTTTAAACCAATTTTAGCAGCTAATTCCTTGATAATAATAAAAATCATTACTCGTGATAATTTATTTCCACGCTTATTTAAGAAAATATAATCTTCACATCCTTTTTTAATAGAAATATGAACCCTACAATTATCCTTATATAATTTTATTTGTTTTAAAGCAATGCTTCCAATAGGTACTAATCTTTCTTTATCACCTTTACCAATAATTTTAAGAAAGCCTACATCTTCAAATATATTTGAAATTTTAAGGTTTATCAATTCTGAAACGCGTAATCCTGAACTATAAATGGTCTCAAGCATAGCTTTATTTCGTTGACCTTCAGGTTTGCTTAAATCAATGGCATCAATCAATTGGTTTATTTCTTCAACAGAGAGAACATCTGGTAGTTTTCTACTTATTCTTGGCGATTCGAGCAACTCTGATGGATTAGTTTTTACAATATCTTCCATCAGCAAGTATTTGTAAAAAGCTTTAATTCCTGATATAATTCTTGATTGTGTTCTAGGATTAACACCAAGTTCGTTTACCCATTTTATAAAGTTTTGCAGGTGATGCAAATCAATTTCGCTAGGCTGGACTTCACTTTTAGTAAATTCAAGAAATTGAACTAGTTTATCGACGTCATGCAGATAAGCTTCAATAGAGTTATCGGAAAGCGATTTTTCTAATTTTAAATAAGAGTGAAAACCTTGAATATAACTTTGCCACAGCATTTATGCAACTATTTAAAATAAACCAGAAATATTGCCATTTTCATCAATATCAATATTTTCGGCAGCAGGGGTTTCGGGCAAACCTGGCATACGCATAATTTCACCAGTAATTGGAATAATAAAACCAGCTCCTGAAGCAATTTCAATTTCCCTAACTGTAACTACAAAATCTTTGGGTCTGCCCAATAGTTCTGGGTTATCTGATAATGACTTTTGGGTTTTAGCAATACATACGGGCAATTTATCTAAGCCTAAACTATAAACTCTTTTAAGGTCGGCTTTTGCTTTGGAAGTATAATCAATAGCTTCGGCACCATATATTTTTTTTGCAATAGTTTCAATTTTCTTTTCAACAGACCACTCCCAATCGTACATTGGTTTGTATTTAAATTGGCAACTTTCAACTACAGCTGATACTATTTCTGCCAATTTTCTTGCACCTTCGCCACCTTCACCCCATACATTTGCCACTGCAGAGTGCATACCCATTTCTTTGCATTTTTGACGGATGATATTTATTTCTTCATCGGTATCAGTAGCAAATTTATTGATTGCTATTACTGCACATACATTGAATTGTTTGATGTTTTCAATATGTTTTTCTAAGTTTGCCAAACCCTTCTTGAGTGCTTCGGTATTTGGAGTTTTAAGTTCTTTTAAATTAACACCTCCGTGATATTTCAATGCTCTAACAGTTGCTACCAAAACCACAGCCTTAGGAGATAAACCTGAATAACCACATTTTATATCAAAAAACTTTTCAGCACCCAAATCAAACCCAAAACCTGCTTCAGTAACCACATAATTTGAATGAGTAAGCCCCATTCTTGTAGCTATTACAGAATTTGTTCCTTGTGCAATATTTGCAAATGGACCACCATGAATAATGGCAGGTGTTCCTTCAATTGTTTGTACCAAATTTGGCAAAATAGCATCTTTTAAAAGTGCTGCCATTGAACCATTTGCTTTTAAATCGCGAGCAAAAATTGGTTTTTTATCGAAGGTATAGCCAACAAAAATATTGCCGAGTTTTTCTTTAAGGTCTTTTAAATCATTTGCTAAACATAAAGTAGCCATTACTTCAGAGGCGGCAGTAATATCAAAACCTGTTTCACGAGGAATACCTGAGGTTTTGCCACCTAAACCCACAATAATCTTACGTATTGAACGATCGTTCATATCCATCACTCTTTTCCAAGTTACGGTACGTGGGTCAAGTCCAATATTATTGTTTTTGTTTTGGATATTATTATCAATGAGTGCTGCTAATAAGTTGTGAGCCTTTTCAATGGCTGAAAAGTCGCCAGTAAAATGCAAGTTAATGTCTTCCATTGGTAAAACTTGCGAATAACCTCCGCCGGTTGCTCCACCTTTGATGCCAAATACAGGACCAAGCGATGGTTCTCGCAATACTACAATGGTTTTCTTTCCAATTTTATTTAAACCTTGGGCTAAACCAATAGACATTGTTGTTTTTCCTTCCCCAGCTGGAGTGGGCGATATGGCAGAAACTAAAATTAAGTTGTTTTTTTTAACTTTTTCTTTGTCAATTAGCGATAATGGCAGCTTTGCAATGTATTTACCATACAATTTTAAATCATCTTGTTGTATGCCAATTTGTGATGCAATGGCAGTTATAGGTTGCATTTTAGCTTCCTTTGCGATTTCTATATCTGATTTCATGGGCATTTTATTATTTTTTACTTTAGTGTTATTAGAATAACCTATGTCAATAAAATTTAAAAAGCAAAAAACCAAATAAGGTCAGAGATGTAGAATATGAAAGCTATTTTATCTTAGGAAGATTAATCATCTCTTTGATAATGAAACCGTTTTTATATTCTTTGGATATCAAGTCTTGAAATCGCTCTGCATCGAGTCTTGTTCTAAAATCACCAACTTTAACTTTATAGTTTGGTTCTTGATAAACAATGTAAGCCTCTACATCTGGATATTCAGCCATTAACTGTGATTTTATACTATATGCTTTGCTTTTTGAATTGTTGCCAGAGTCAAAGAAAACATTAATGCGGTAACCTATAATACCAGATTGATTTTTATTAAATGATTTATGCTCTTGAAGAAGTTTGTTAATATTTTCGTTTTGAATTATACTTATTTTGCTTGATGTTTGAGAAAAAACAATATAACTATTAAATAGGAAGAATAATATGATTGATGTTTTAACTGATATCTTCATTTTTACAAGGCTACACCTGTCCATGAGTTATATATATCTTTTGGTTGAATTGTTAATACTGGAATTGTAGAATGGTTGACTGTTTCTTGGGCAAATCTGCCTAATATAAAACTAAGAGGCGAAGATTCTTGTTCTGTCATAATTGCGATTAAATCTGCTCCAATTTTTTCAGCATATTCAATGGTTTTAATTGGGTTTTTATCGCCTTTCAATGATTCAATAGTATATTTTATGTTGTTTTTTTTAAGTTGTTCGGCAATTTGGTTAGTATAGCTTTCAACTTTTACCAAAGACTCTTTATTTTCCGAATGATACAAAGATAGTAAGTGAATTTCTGAATCTAGAGCCTTTGCAAGTTCAGCTGTAAATGGAACTTTTTGTCTAGTTTCAATTGAATCATCAATAGGTAGGACAATTTTCTTAATGGTGGTTCTTACATTGAAGCTGTTTCGTATGGTAATAACAGGGCAATCTGATGCTGATACAATCTTATTAGCATTGCTGCCAATCCAATATTTTTCAAAGCCAGAAACTCCGTGAGTTCCACTAACAATTAAGCCAGCTTCCGAATATTTTGCAAGATTTATGATTTCTTTATATACCTTTCCTGCTAATACTTTAAAACTTAGCTTTCCTTTTAGTTTGTTTTTATAATCATAAACTAAACCTTCAAATCGCTTTTTTGCTTCTTCAATAATTGTTTGGTCAACAGAATATAGAGATTCGTTGCTACTTGGCTTTTTAACCCATGCCATTATGATGTTTGCACTGGTTTTATTAGCAATTGTTATTGCGTATTTTAATGCGTTAAGGAATCCTTTTGAAAAATCAATGGCTACAATTATTTCTTTCATGTGTATAATTTTTAAATTTTTGCTTTAATGGCACATGTATTACCTAATAAATAGTAATTTTTTAAACATTTTGATTCTTAATTACAATAAAGCAAATCAAGAATTTTAAAATTTTTTACTAAATTATGAAAATTATCAATACCTTTCGATAAGGTTTGTAAATTTTTTAAAATACAAATGTACCAATTATTAAATCACCGTAAATTAAATCCTTATACTTTAAAATATTTTTATACTTTTGTCAACAGCTATATATCAAAACCCTAATTAAGTAAGGTAATGAACACAAATATTGATCCTGATTCCGAAAATCTTACGCCTGCGGAAAAAGAATACGAGAGAGCATTACGACCTGATGATTTTGACAGTTTTACTGGTCAAGAACAAATTGTAGAAAACTTAAAAGTATTTGTGGAAGCTGCAAAAAGACGAGAGGAGGCTTTAGATCACGTATTGTTGCACGGTCCTCCTGGATTAGGCAAAACTACTTTGGCTCATATTATTGCCAATGAAATGGGAGTTGGGATAAAAATAACTTCTGGACCTGTATTAGAAAAACCTGGTGATTTGGCAGGATTGCTTACCAATTTAGAAAAAAATGATATTTTATTTATTGATGAAATTCACCGCTTAAGCAACGTTGTTGAAGAGTATCTCTACTCTGCGATGGAAGATTATAAAATTGATTTAATGATTGAAACAGGACCTAATGCAAGAAGTGTGCAGCTTACACTCAGTCCATTTACATTAATAGGAGCAACTACACGTTCTGGATTGCTTACTTCACCTCTTAGAGCTAGGTTTGGAATAAATTCGAGATTGTCTTATTATGATTCTAAACTTTTAAATAAAATTGTGAAGCGCTCTGCTGGTATTATGAAAGTTTCTTTAACAACAGAGGCGTCTAACGAAATTGCTCGTCGTAGTAGAGGAACCCCTCGTATTGCAAATGCATTATTGAGACGTATCAGAGATTTTGCTCAGATTAAAGGAAATGGTTCTATAGATTTGGCGATTACAAATTATGCACTTTCAGCGTTAAATGTGGATGCCAATGGGTTGGATGAAATGGATAATAAAATTTTAACTACCATTATTGATAAATTTAAAGGTGGTCCGGTTGGTCTTACTACTATTTCAACAGCAGTGGGAGAGGATGCTGGAACTATTGAAGAAGTTTACGAACCTTTTCTTATACAGGAAGGTTACATTATGCGAACACCAAGAGGAAGAGAGGTTACAGAGCTAGCTTATAAACATCTTGGTAAGATTTTGCCTGCAAAGCAAAGAGATTTGTTTGAATAAGGTTTATTTTGACTTTAATGTGATTGTTACATCCGACTCGAGCCTTCCGGTGTAATACTCGCCATTGTAATCGTGAAAGAAGCTTGAATTTAGTATAATTGTGGTATCTTTGTTTTCAAAGAGTCCGTTTTCAGTGCTGTCTATGTCTTCAAATTTAAAATACCAATCGGTAATTAAATCTACATTATCGTATTCGAAATTGAAAGCACCGTTTTCATTGGTGCTTGTGTTTTTGTTTCCCAAATTAGTAATGCTTACTTTGATGTTCTTGATGGGTTGAGAGGTTTGTGCTGATTTTACAATGCCTCTGAAAATATAATCGGCATGGGGTGTTTTGTTATCTTCTGTTTTTTTGCATGAAAAAGCAACTATAACAACGAAAGCCGAAAAGGTTATTAAACTAAAAATAGAAGAATTGTTTTTGAGAATGCTCATTGATTTAATAATACATTAAAGGATGAAACAAAATTAATCATTTTATATTTAATAGTTTGAAACAAATTAAAAGGTAAAGATAAGAAGAAAATTATCCTTGTTAAGAGGAAAATAACCCTTGCTAAGAGGAAAATGATCCTTGCTAAGAGGAAAATGACCCTTGCTAAGAGGAAAATCATCCTTGCTAAGAAGAAAATGACTCTTGCTAAGAGGAAAATGACCCTTGCTAAGAGGAAAATGACCCTTGCTAAGAAGAAAATGATTCTTGCTAAGAGGAAAATGACCCTTGCTAAGAGGAAAATCATCCTTGCTAAGAGGAAAATCATCCTTGCTAAGAGGAAAATCATCCTTGCTAAGAGGAAAATGACCCTTGCTAAGAAGAAAATGTTCCTCTTTGAAAAGCATATCATTCTATGTAAGGAGAAAATGAGCCTCTGTAAAAAGCTTATTATTATTGCTAAGAAGAAAATTAACCTTGCAAAGAAAAAAATTGTGAAGCCAATTTAAAACTGTAAAATGTTTTAGAACTAGGGGAAAAAGAGCATTGTTATTTGCAGTGCTTGGAAAGCAAGTCGTTAACTTGTAGATTTCCCATATTTTTGGCTTGGTTCCAATCGTTGCAAGCACTTTTAATATTACCAGATTGAAGATAGGCATTTGCTCTATTGATGTAAAATCCCATATAATTAGGATTTATTTCTATTGCTTTGGTGAAATCGCTTATGGCTTCCTTGTATTTTGATAAAGTAATGTAAATATTTCCCCTATTGTAGAATGCTTCGAAGTAATCTGATTTTAATTGTATGCATTTGGTATAGTCTTGCAAGGCATTGTTTAGGTTGTTTAGCTTTGTATATGCGATAGCTCTATTAAAGTAAAGTTGAATTTCGTTATCATTTATAGTAATGGCTTTAGTATAATCATCTATAGCTCCTTTGATATCATCAAGTTTCAATTTTGTTAAAGCACGATTGTTATAAAACTTAGGGTTTGCAGGATTAATAGATATAGCAGAATCGCAATTGATTAAGGAAGTTTTGAAATCGCTTAAATTATAATAAGCAAGGGCTCTGTTGTAATAAGCTTCGTATTTGTCAGTTCCTTTTTTTTGATGATTTATAACATAGGTGAAATCAGCAATGGCTTTATTGTATTGCTTTATAGAAAGGTAGGCATTGCCTCTGTTGATATAAGCTTGAAAATAATTGATGTTAAGTAATATCGCTTTATTGAAATTAAGTATTGCCGTATTGTAGTCATTGGTTTTATATTTAATAAGGGCATAATTGTTGAATAATGTAGCATTTTGTGAGTTGAGCGTTATAGATTTCTCATAATAGGTGGTAGCTTTGTCGAGATTATTTTCAGAGGCTTCGAAATTACCCAAAGCAAAGTAGCTAAAATAATCATTGGGGTATTTTTCAGCAACATCAGTAAATAAAGTTTTGGTATTTTTCCAAACTACATTTCGATTGAATGAAAAAATGGAGAATAGCATCAATATAATAAAGATAGTAGTTCTGGGAATTGAAGAACGTTTACCTATTTTCTTTATTCTATTATCAATATGATGTTGATAGAAACTGCCCATAATAAAAAACAAGCCAAGGTAAGGCATATAGGTATATCGCTCTGCAACCACTGCATGACCAACAGGCATAAATTGTAATACGATTGATATTGAAAAAAGAAAGAATAACAATCCAAAAATTAATTCCCTTCTATGATTCTTAATTTTAATAACTAATAATATTAACAATGATAATATAAATGGAGCGAGATAATAGATAATTGGCAAGTATGTATTTATTTTTATAGGATAAGGATGCAAGGCAGAAAGATTTATAGGCAAAACCAAATGGAAAATATAGAAAACAATGCCATAAATACCCAAAAGCACTTTATCGAAGATATTAAAAACTACTACGTCATTAACTTTTGTCACATCACCATATTGATAAACTTGAGAATACAAGGTGAGCGCCATAAAAAAAACGGATAATAATGCAAAAGGAATTTTTTCAATTATTATTTTCCAAGTAAATTGCCTCTTAAGATAAAAATCGAGTAATAGAAGTATTGCAGGTAGGGTTATTGCCATAGATTTTGATAGCAATGACAATATAAAAAAGAAAAGAGCCAACCACCAATGCTTCTTTTTCAAACCAGATTGAATATAGGTTAAATATAAAATCAGGGAACATAAATAAAACAAGGCATATAATAGATCTTTTCGTTCTGAAATCCAAGATACGGATTCCACATGCATAGGGTGTAGCGCAAATAAAGCTGCTACTATAATAGAAATCTCGAATCGTTTACATAGTTTCTTAACAAAATTGAAAACAAGCACTACATTAATTAAGTGTAATAAAACATTATCGAGGTGATAGTAAAAAGGATTTAAGCCAAATAGCTTGAATTCGAGAGCCCACGAAAGTGTGGTGAGTGGATGGTAATTATAGTAATAAACGGAAGTGAAAATATTTGCAATTCCCTTAAGAGATGACATGTTGATGTATGGGTTGTCTTTAATATATTCAATATCATCCCAATCGACAAACAGATTGGATAAAGCATCAGCGTAAACAATAAAAGTAGCAAGAATGAGTAAGCCTAATAACCATAATTGGTTTTTGTTGTTGACGGAGGGGGGTGGAATGTTATTTGTTTTGGGTGTTTTATTAATTTTTTTCATTCTCCTACATTAATTAAATATAGCAAACCTAATAAATTAATTAGTTTCTAGCAAGAAAACATAAAAAAAAGGGCTAATTGCTTAGCCCTTTTAATAAATCTAAATAACAAAAATTATTTTGTTACAGTGATTTTTTTAGTAAATAAACCTTTTTCAGTTTTTACTTGTACAAAATAAACACCAGCTTCATAATTGCTAACATTAATTTTTGCAATATAATTGTTGATAGGCATTTCTTCAATAACCTGACCAGTAATACTTAAAACTTTCATTGTTTGAATAGTTAAGTAATCATCAGCTACAATGCTAACAATAGAACTTGCAGGATTAGGATATACTTTAATTAAATTTGATTGTTTATTAATTTCATTGATACCAACATCACCAAGACCTGTATAAACTAAAGTAGCATGTTGGTCAGTACCAATTGATTGAATTGTAGTGAAAGTACCAGCAGTTAAACTGTATGTACCAAAATTAGCTACATCATCGCAAGTAATAGAATATAATAAACCATCTTCATGATTAAAAGTAACATCTTGACCATAACTGATGTCAATACCAATAGCACCCATTGAAGTAGTTGCGCCAGTGGCAGGATCAATTTTGTATAAATTATCTGGATTTATAGAAGGACCATATAAGAAACCATCATCTGCCATGTCCATACCTATAATTATACCTTCAGTACCTGTACCAACCAATGTTAGAGCAAGCGTTGACATATTTAAAGTACAAAGTTGTGGTAAGTTAGCATCGCTAAGAACAACAACATACATTACTGGATTGCCCGATTCCCAACTAAAAGCCATACCAGTTGGAGTACCTGAAACACCTGTCATTGTGCCAAGTGGAGAATAAGATCCATCAGGTGCTACGATTCCAATAGTTAAATTGTTATAAATTCTATAAATATATGTGCCATCAAATTCTTCACACATTGGAAAAGGAGATGAACCAATAGTACCAACAGGAGTAGTTGTTCCATTAGAAAGATCTATTGTATTATAGGTTAAACCTGTAGTATTGCCTGTAAAAGTATTGCCATTATAAGAACCAACAAAGCAATTAACAATCATTGTATCATTAGCAGGATTAGCATCGCCAGTAAGAGTGGTTGTAGCTGTTAAAGTATAAGCGCCATCAGCAGGAGTCCAGTTATCCATAGGAACAACTAAAGTAGCACCGCTATCGATAGTAGAAAGATTGGCTTTAGTGCTTGTATAAGAACCACCGTCAGATAAAGTAACACTCCAAGTAGCTTCATTGGTAGTACCGAAATTTTTAATGGAAACAGTAGGAATAACAGATGAACCAGATAAAACAAAAGGAGGAGTTACAGCTAATACACCAAAATCGTGAGCTTCAGGAGAAGTAATAGAAATATCATCAACATAAATATCATTGCCATAAGCACTAGTAGCTTTAAACATAAAATAATTAGTAGCTGTATTAAAAGCAGCAGGAATAGTAAACGTATGTTCTTCCCAACCTGTAGTACCATTAGGTCTATAAACAGTACCAATTAAAGTTGCACCAGTTAAACTTGCAGTTGTATCAACATAAATGTCAACTACATCTAAATTTGTATAACCTTGATCGTGATGCATCCACATTGTAACGTTAAATGCACCAGTGTTGCCAGTTAAATTAACAACAGGAGTAGTTAAAACAGCCCACTTACCAGTACCTGCAGACCATGAAGGATAAGAAATCATGGCAGCACCACTATGAGGAGCAATGCCACTTGGGTGAATAGAGGCGGTTAATCTAACCCAATTGTAAGTTCCACTACCAGCAGCAGAAGTCCAACCAGTAGGAGGAAAAGTAGTCCCATCAAAGCTTTCAGCTAAAATTACAGCTTTCCCACTAAAATCGGGAACATAAGAAGGAGTTGTTTGAGTGATTGAGCTTCCATTTGCACTTAAGCAGCTAGGTGTTTTTGTTTGTGCATTTGCAAAACTCATCACAAATGTCATAAGCACTACTAAAGTGCTCATTTTGAGAAGATTTTTTTTCATAATTTTTTTAATTTAAATTAATAATTAAATGATTTAATGATAAACAAAGTTAAACAAAAATAAATAAGAATATGTTTTTATGTTTTTGCTTTTTTTATCTTTGACAAATATAAAAATAAAATATTTAATTAAACAAATAAAAATGCAAGATATTTTAATTTTTATTTAACAAAATGGGCTAAGGGTTTGGATAGTATTCAATTAGCAATTAATAAGCAAACAGGTTAACAAGTGGACAAGTGGACAGAAGACTAATGAATTGCTAATTTGTTAATGAGTTAATTTGCTAATTTGCTAATGTATTTAGCCGCATAGCGGCGACCTATTTGTAGAAAACCAAATGTACCCAGATTATTAAGCCGCATAGCGGCGACCTGTTTGTTAATTTGAAGATGTTATACGACAAAGTGGCACAAAGGCTTAGCACAAAGTGGACAAGTAAACATGTTAAAGGATAAACAGGTTAACAAGACACTATTCCACCAACTGTTTATTTTTTCTGTCTTTTTAGCTTCCATATCAGAATAAATCCTGTTATAATAAGTAAAACAGAAATAATTTCGGCTTGGCTTAGGTATAGATTAAAAAAATAATAATGAATATTTATTCTAATTTTTTCTATAAAAAAACGTTCTGTTCCACCCAATATTAAGAATAGACCGAACAAAACGCCATTTGTATTTATTTTTTTTCTTATCAGCCAAAGGAAGAGGAAGATAAAAAAGCAAATTATTGTTTCGTAAATGGGAGTGGGGAAGACTGGAGTAGCTAAAACAAAGCAGTGTTTGCCAGTGCAGCCATCAATATGTATTCCTTGATTGAGAATATTGTGCGGATAGTTATAGGACCATAACCAATCTGGCATTATATTGAGCCATTCTGGTTTTGAAGCTAAGTTTTCTATGCCCCAGTCGCCATCACCAGCAAATTGACATCCAATTCTTCCAATTCCATAGGCTAAAATAATAGCTGGTGCTACCACATCAGCCATAACGGGTACTGGAATTTTATTTATTTTAGAATAAATAATAATAGCAATGGTTGCTAAAATAAGCCCGCCATAAAAGTTAAGCCCATTAAATGAAATCAATGCTTCTATTGGATTATTAAATAATTCATCTATGTGTTCGAGGTTATGAAAAAGTTTAGAA
>MNXO01000011.1 GCA_001872995.1 Bacteroidetes bacterium CG2_30_32_10
AAAAACAGCCAATCAACTAAAACAAGACGACATCGATATTTGTTACCATATTGGAGAGCATGGATTAGCATTAATAAAAGCAATTGCAAAAAAGAAAAATAACGAACCAGTAAATATTTTAACGCATTGCAATGCTGGCTGGTTAGCCACTATCGATTGGGGTACAGCCTTATCGCCAATTTATCACGCTCAAAAAGAAGGGATTGATGTTCATGTGTGGGTAGATGAGACACGACCACGAAATCAAGGAGCGAACCTAACTGCTTTCGAGTTGAACGAACAAGGAATTAAGCACACGTTAATCAATGATAATACTGGCGGTCATTTAATGCAACATGGCATGGTTGATATCGTTCTTGTTGGTTCTGATAGGACTACTAAAAATGGTGATGTTGCCAATAAAATAGGAACTTACTTAAAAGCCTTGGCTGCTTTTGATAACAATATTCCTTTTTATATAGGATTGCCTTCATCTAGCATAGATTTTTCACTTTCTGATGGGATAAAAAATATACCTATAGAAACCAGAGATGAAAATGAAGTAAAATACATTCAAGGAAAAGTTGATGGTGAAATTAAATCGATTTTAATTTGCCCTGAAAATACACCAGCTTTAAATTATGGTTTTGATGTAACTCCAGCTCGATTAGTAACAGGATTAATAACTGAAAGAGGTATTTGTGATGCGTCAGAAACTGGAATTCGAACATTATTTCCAGAAAAATTTACGATTTGAGATTTGTCCCACCCCAACCCTCCCAAAGGAAGGGAGTGTCCTCCGTTGTGGTTTTCTCCGTTGTGACTTCTTTCGTTGTGGTTTCCTCCCTTTTGAGGGAGGGTAGGGTGGGTGATTTTGAAGAAATTTACGATTTGTTATTTGAGATTTATTATTTGAGATTTATTATTTAGCATTACTTTTGAATCATCACAAAATTTGATTACTACATGAAGAATTTATGGAATAAAGAAGAAGCCAATCAATTAGGCAATGACTTAGTAAAATTAAGAGTTTATACCTCCCGATTATTAGGGCAAGAAGACGATTTGGTGTTGCATGGTGGTGGAAATACTTCTGTAAAAGTAAAAGAAACCAATATATTTGGCGAGGAAGAAGATATTATTTATGTAAAAGGCAGTGGATGGGATTTAGGTACAATTGAAGCTGCTGGATTTGCTCCTGTTAAGTTGAACAACTTATTACAATTGGCAGAACTAAAAGAATTGAGCGATGTAGAAATGGTAAAATACCAACGTATGGCAATGACCAATCCTTCAGCTCCAAACGCATCAATTGAGGCTATTTTACATGCTGTTATTCCTTTTAAATTTGTCGACCATACCCATGCAGATGCTGTGGTAACTATTACCAATACTCCAAAAGGTGAAGAAATAATTAAAGAACTCTACGGAGAAAATATGCTTATTGTTCCTTATGTGATGCCTGGGTTTGTATTGGCTAAAGAAATTTATAACTTAACCAGAGGTGTGGATTGGAATAAATTGGAAGGTATGATTTTGTTAAACCATGGTGTTTTTACTTTCGATGATGATGCTAAGGCAAGTTATGATAAAATGATAGAAATTGTTACCAAAGCAGAAAATTACTTGGCAAAAAATGCTACCAAGCAATTGGAAGCTAAGAATACCAAAAGTATTGATGCTTTGGAGATAGCGAAGATTAGACGGAGTATTTCTAAGCTGATGAAGAAGCCTGTTTTGAGCAAACTCGACCATTCAGAAACGAGTGTTGCTTTTAGTCAGCTTCCTAATGTTGCCGAAATTACCAATAGAGGAACATTAACTCCCGACCACATCATCCGAACAAAACGAATTCCAGTGGTTATTAAAGGCAATTTTGAAGAGGCAATTCAAAATTATGCCAATGAGTATCAAAATTATTTTAACGAATTCAATACTGGAAACTTAACTTGTTTGGATTTAGCACCTCGTTGGGCTTTATTGCCTGACTATGGAACATTATCCTTTGGCACCACAGTAAAAAACTGCAACATTATTAACGACATTGCTCAACACACCATAAAAGCAATATATCAAGCCGAACAATTGGGTGGTTTTACTGCTCTTCCTAAACATGATTTGTTTGAAATGGAATACTGGGAGTTAGAGCAAATGAAGTTGAAAAAAGAAAGTGCTTCCAAACAAATGCAAGGAAAAATTGCATTAGTTACTGGTGCAGCAAGTGGTATTGGTAAAGCTTGTGTCGAAAAATTAGTGGAAGAAGGAGCTGTTGTTGCTGCTTTGGATATTAATCCTTCTATCAGCACAATTTTTAATACGATTAATGTTTTAGGATTAGTGTGCGATGTGACCAATACCACTCAGTTGGAAGATGCTATTAAAAAAACGGTTACTCATTTTGGAGGTTTGGATATGTTGGTTGCCAATGCTGGAATTTTCCCAGAAAGCAATTCCATTGCAAACATGAACATGGATACTTGGAATAAAAGTATTGAAATTAACCTAACTAGTTATCAGTACTTATTTCAAAAATGCTATCCATTTCTTTCTTTGGGAATTGATCCTGCTATTGTCATTATTTGTTCTAAAAATGTTCCAGCACCAGGTCCCGGTGCCGCAGCTTATTCTGTTGCCAAAGCAGGTTTAGCTCAATTGGGTAGAATTGCAGCCTTGGAATTTGGTGAAAAGGGAATTAGAGTAAATACGCTTCATCCACATTTGGTTTACGATACAGGGATTTGGACGGATGAAATATTAAAAGGCAGAGCAAAAAATTATGGTTTAACAGTTGAAGAATATAAAACAAATAATTTATTGAAAATTCAATTGTCATCTAAAGATGTTGCTCTTACAACTTTTGCACTGCTTAGTGATTCATTTAGGACGATAACTGGTGCTCAAATTCCAATTGATGGGGGCAACGACCGTACAATATAAGTTATTTTATTTCTTGGCACAATTCAATAAGTACTCCATTTGCTGATTTTGGGTGTACAAAACAAACCAATTTATTATCAGCACCTTTTTTTGGTTGGTCGTTTAAAATAGTAAAACCTTCTTTTTTTAAACGGGCTATTTCTGAGTAAATATCTTCCACATCAAATGCAATGTGGTGAATACCTTCACCTTTTTTTTCTATAAACTTCGCTATTGCACTTTCAGGGTTAGTTGCCTCTAGTAATTCAATTTTACTTTCTCCTGCCTTAAAGAAAGAAGTGCTTACATGCTCACTGGCTACCTCTTCTGTTTTGTAAGGTAATTGATTAAAGATTTTACTGTAAAGAGCGTTTGCTTCATTCAAATCTTTTACAGCAATTCCAATGTGTTCGATTTTATTCATAATAGGGTAAAAAAAAGTCCCGAAACCAATTCGGGACTTTTTAATTGTTCAACGATGTTGAATTATTTTTTTACAAAAGTATCCGTTTTGTTATCATAATTTAAATAGTAAATTCCTTTTTTAAGGTTAGTTACATCCACTTTTTCACCAAATCCTTTTTTAACAATGTTTCCGTAACTATCATAAACTTCAAATAATGTTTCTCCAGTAAAGTTTAAAAAATCTTTCGCTTTAATTGGGCTAAAAGTAATTTCACCAACTGTTGCAACATATCTAGAAGCTTGAGAATATCTAGGTTTACCAGAGTAATCCACTTGTTTTACTCTAAATTTATTTTCACCAGAGTGAGGAGTAATTTTAAATTCATATTTGTTTTCAACTTCAGTACCGACACCATCAACTTCGCCAACTTTAATCCATTTGTTCCATCTAAATTGTTCAATGATATAAGTTAATTTTCCTGTTTCACTTTTTGTTGTCCAATCAAAATTACCATCGTTAGAAATTTGCATGGTTACAATTTCGAAAGTACTTTTTGGTTTTAATACTTCAGGATTTAACACTTTAGGTTTACAATCATCTTTGTGTTTAATTTTAACAATAACAGGGTCTCCAATTTTTAATTGAAAATTTGCAAAATCAATTTCAAAAGCACTTGAGTTGACCTCATCGGTAGTTACTTCACCATTAATGGTAACTTCAAAAGTACAAAATCCAACTCCGCTACCAGCAAAGGGATTTTGAACATAAAGATTTTTACCTTGATAATGACCTTCTAGTACAATAACTCCAGCAGCATTTACCTGAAATGCAAAGAGAGAAATAAGTATTACGAAAAATAATTTTTTCATAGTTGATGTTGTTATACACAATTAATTAGTTTGCAATATTAAAACCTTATTTAGGATATTCAAAATATTTTTTAACTTTTATCGCATTTAAAACCTATTTTATCGATTTTGTTAAATATTTCATACCCATAAACTGATTTTTTATTAAAAGTAGATAAAAAAATGTTTTCACAAATTTAAATAATTATCATTAAAAGAAAGCTAAATATTTTTAATGTAAAATATAAATTATCGTTAAATAGAAAATGAAAAATTTACTCCTTTGTAAAAAAGCATTAATTTCGCTGCAAATACAAGAACACAATGAACTATATTAGAATTAATGAGTTATTAAAATCTCCAACTATTGGTAGCGAGGTAATAATTAAAGGTTGGGTAAGAACATTTAGAAGTAATCGATTTATAGCAATTAACGATGGTTCTACCATCAATAATGTACAAGCAGTTTTAGATTTTGAAAAAGAAGACGAAAATCAATTAAAAAGAATCACAACTGGTTCATCAATTGCCGTTGTAGGGAAAGTTGTAGCCTCTCAAGGTAAAGGTCAAAACATTGAAATAGTAGTAAAATCATTTGAGATTTTAGGCGATGCCAACCCTGATGAATTTCCTTTACAACCAAAAAAACATTCCTTAGAATTTTTAAGAGAAATAGCTCATTTGCGTTTTAGAACTAGCACTTTTGGAGCAATAACAAGAGTTCGTCATTCCATGATTTTTGCCATTCATAATTTTTTTAACGAAAGAGGATTTTACAACATTCACACTCCCATTATCACTGGCTCAGATGCCGAAGGTGCTGGTGAGATGTTTAGAGTAACTACATTAGATTTAAAAAATCTTCCAAAAAATGAACAGGGTGAAACCGATACCAAACAAGACTTTTTTGGAAAAGAAACCAACTTAACTGTTTCTGGTCAGTTAGAAGCTGAATTAGCCGCATTGGCTTTAGGAAAAGTATATACTTTTGGACCAACTTTTAGAGCAGAAAACTCGAATACCACTCGCCATTTATCTGAATTTTGGATGATAGAACCCGAAGTTGCCTTTAACGATTTAAACGACAACATGGATTTAGCAGAAGAAATGCTAAAATATTGCGTGCAATATGCGTTGGATAAATGTGGGGAAGATTTAGCTTTTTTGGCAACTCGTTTGGAAGAAGAAGATAAATCAAAACCGCAAGACCAACGTTCGTTACCGTTAATTGAAAAATTAAAATTTGTAGTAGAAAATGACTTTGTTCGATTAACTTATACCGAAGCCATTGAAATTTTAAGAAACTCAAAACCAAACAAAAAAGGGCAATTCAAATACCCAATAGAAAGTTGGGGAGCCGATTTACAATCGGAGCACGAACGATTTTTGGTAGAAAAAGAGTTTAAAAAACCAGTTATATTAACCGATTATCCAGCCAACATCAAAGCTTTTTACATGCGTCAAAACGATGATGGCAAAACAGTTAGAGCAATGGATATTCTTTTTCCTGGAATTGGAGAAATTGTTGGAGGTTCGCAACGGGAAGAACGATTAGACATTTTAAAACAAAAAATAGCCACTTTTAATATTCCTGAAGAAAGCGTTTGGTGGTATTTGGATACTCGAAAATTTGGCACCGTTCCTCATGCAGGTTTTGGTTTAGGGTTTGAACGGTTAATGCTTTTTGTTACAGGAATGAGTAACATTAGAGATGTAATTCCTTTTCCAAGAACTCCAAAAAATGCTGAGTTTTAAAATAAACATGTACAGTTTTCTGTACATAAAATAATTTTAGTAGCTTTACATAAAAATTTAGACATGGAAATTACAACCTACACCAATTTTAGACAAAATTTAAAATTCTTTTTAGATAATGTTTTTAATAATCATAATCCTTTATTTGTTACTAGAACCAAAGGAGAGGATATTGTTGTTTTAGCAAAATCTGATTACGAATCGATGCAGGAAACATTACATTTATTAAGCAGTCCTAAAAATGCTGAAAGATTGATGAGTGGAATTGAAAAGTATAAAAAAGGCGAGTTTATAAAAAAAGGATTGATAGAATGAATTTAGCTTGGATTGAAGAAGCTTGGGAAGATTATTTGTATTGGCAGCAAGTAGATAAAAAAACCGTAAAAAAAATAAACGAACTCATTAAAGCAATTCAACGAACACCTTTTGAGGGCATTGGAAAACCAGAGGCTTTGAAAGAAAACCTTTCGGGTTGGTGGTCGAGAAGAATAAATTTAGAAGACCGATTGGTTTATAAAATAGAAAATGAAAAAATCATTATTCTACAATGTAGAAA
>MNXO01000035.1 GCA_001872995.1 Bacteroidetes bacterium CG2_30_32_10
TTATATTACTTATTCATGGATATACCAAGCATTCATTCTTAATTCTATTATGAAATATCTGCTATTAAAGTGATATTTTAAAATGAATGATAGCTTTTTTTAAATGGGAATTGTTTAATCTAAAATTAAGTTTCCTTTGTTACGTATAAGCATTACTTCAATTATTTTAATTACTAAAACCTTATCCATTGCAAGAGTTTTAGCAAGATATTCAATTATTTTTTGTTCTTCCATCTCTAACAAACCGTCCGATAAAACAATTTCAACAGCCATCGAAAAAAGAGTGGGTTTGTCTTCTGCTTTTATTAAAGGGCAACAAGCATCAACGAGCCCTTTTGAACCAATACTCTTTATGGCTTCGGTTATCTTTTTGCATAAAGGTGGGATCTCGATACCATTAAATTTGCTTTTATTAGCAATCATTCGCGAAAGCGATTCAATTTCTGATTTCCCAATTTCGCCATCAGAGGAGATGCATGCATACAATATCCCAATCCAAGCTTCTTTATCGTTAATCGGACTATAAGAATCGCTTTTAATTTTATGTTTCATTTATAGAATTGTAAATAATTCTTTCAAAAAATTATGACACAAACAAAGTAAAAAATAAAATTTATTTCTAATAATAAATAAATCTATTCTTTCACGATTTTTTTATTTACAATTCCTTTATTGGTATGTATTTGAATAAAATACACTCCTGAAGGGATTGTTTCTAAAGTTAATTGGAATTGATAGTTATTTATTGATTTATTTAAAATTTCGGAACCAACTAAATTGTAAATGATTACTCTCGTAATAATATTATCAGATTTAATATTGATAAGATGATTAAAAGGGTTTGGATATATGCTTGCTAAACTTTTGTTTGAAATTTCACTGATATTAACAGGAGCCATTGAAACATTTATAGAAGCATCGCAATAGTTTACATTTACGGAGCCTGTATTGGTATTGTAACCAGAAATAGAAACAGTGTAAGGTTTGTCTAATCCTCTACTTACACTTGATATAACGGCAACACCGCTTGCATTGGTAGTTTGATTGGTGCTATTGAAGTTTACATTGGCTCCCTGAATTGGATTATTGCTTTGATCTTTCACTATAAAAGTTATAGTTTGGCTTGAAGTAGGGAACACAATATCGTCAATCCAAGCACAATCGGAACCATTGTATACTGAATTATTTTTAGTATAAGCCCATTTAAAAGTATGATTACCTACCGTTACAAGATATGATTGTTCTGCCCAAGCCACAGTACCACTCCAAGAACCTTTCTCCACACCATCTATATAAAATTTCAGAAAATCAAAACCAGATTCAGATGAAACTTTATTCCAGAAATTAATATTACCAGCACTTGCAATATTTAAAGTAATTTGAAAGATAGAATTAGCATTATTTACATTAAAACCACCCGATTTCATACAATATGTTCCACCATGAGGACTAGTATTAACTTGAGACCATGCAAGATTATCAGCACTATTTACCCAACAAGCAGGCACTCCAGTTTCAAATCCTTCAGGATCAGATAAAGTCATACTAAAATTAAACACATTGTTTGTTGTAGTAACATTAACAGTTTGAGATGCAGTAATATAACCAGCTTTGCTTACCTGAATGGTATAAGAACCTTCATATACAGAATTTATAACATATTGACCAGAAGCATTTGTAGTAACATTAGGATACGAAGAACTTAATATAGTAACAGTAACACCTTGAATAGGCGTTCCAGAAGTAGCATCAGTGATTGTTCCAGTAACATTTGTTTGCGGTGCAACCAATAAAACAACATCTTTAATGGTGGTGCTTGCATAAGATGCAACATTAACAGTATGTATTTGAGAAATATAACCTACTGAAGCATAAGTAATATCATAAGTTCCGGGAGCAATTACGCGGTGATAATCACCAATAGAAGGGTCGGTAATAACCCAAGAATTATCGGCATCATGCGATGCAATAGTTACAGTAGCATCAAGAGGGTTTGAATTAATATTTTTAACAGTACCCGAAATGCCATAAAGAGATGCTTCTATAAAACCAAGTAATGAATTTTGATTTATATTCCAATATGTTACTAAATTTTCAGAACCCAATAATTTTATATTAGAAACTTCCAATGTAACCATTCTGCAATGATGCCAATAGTTATAATAATCCTGAATACCACCATTTACCACATACCAATCGCCCCCTTCGGTAATACCTGAAGAATTCACACTAGTCATATAATTTGGATTAACCAATCTGGCTGATGTAACATAATCTGTACAAACTTGTCTAAACCAATTATCATCTGGATGAGGATGCACACTGGTATATACATCCCAAGGGAAATTAACGACTTCAGCACCACCATGAAAACTGCCTCCAAAAATAAAATGGTGAGCTGCAGCAAAATCCATCAATGCCTGTGTCTCTGGCTCATAAGGAGGATTATTGGCACCAATTACCATATCAGGAAAATCACGGTTGATATCCTCGCCATTTGCATTATAACGACGTGAACCAGCAACTGTATTATTACCGCCATAATATGTTCCATCAGGGTTAATAGCTGGAAGAATATATAATTCAACATTATTTACAATATTTTGAACTCGAGAAACAGAAGCGTAATTGCTTAACAAATAATCGGCTAATCTTAACATAAAAATAAATCCGGTTGTTTCATCTCCGTGCATAGAACTAACA
Organism: Bacteroidetes bacterium CG2_30_32_10; assembly: GCA_001872995.1. Lineage (GTDB taxonomy): Bacteria > Bacteroidota > Bacteroidia > Bacteroidales > CG2-30-32-10 > CG2-30-32-10. The sequence goes on from MNXO01000035.1 coordinate 2,704, forward strand.
TAAACAAATTCGGGTTCATTTTCAGCAGTATTCACATTATCAGAAATTTTCAAAGAATATATTTTTCTGCCACTGGCTAAACTGCATATAGAATCTAATTTGCATAAGGAAGGATAATTGGTTTCAAAATTTTTCAACATTTGTCTGTAAACCTCATAAGTAGGATATCTATCCCAATTAGACATTTGCCCAAGGGTAGTAGCCATATTAATAACTTTAGTTGTAGAACTAGGTGCAGGCAATAATTCATAATCATAGCCTAATTTTTGAAATTCTTTAAATTCTTTGTCATTGGCATAAGCATACACAAGTCCGTCTTTTACATTATCAATTGAAATCAACTTTGTAAGGGTCGTATTGATAATTTTTTTGTCGTTTTCTTTAAATTTGAAATAGTATTCGTTGGTTTGTGCAAAAGAAAAGTTTAAGCTAAATGCACTGATAATGAAAAGTAGTAGAATTTTTTTCATAAAATGTTGATAATTTGATTGTTTTTAATAGTGAATAAATATTTATAGATTTTGGATTAATTTACTGATAAGACTATTTGTAGTTTTTCCAACAGGAACCAAGGGTAAACGGAGATTGTTCGGAGCAAGTTTTAATATTTCTAAAGCTGCTTTAATTCCAGCAGGACTAACTTCCAAAAAGATAGCATTAATAATATCAAGCAGTTTATAATGAATTGTTTTTGCTTCGTCATATTTGCCGTCTAAGCAAAAATGAATTAGTTTTGAAAATTCTTTAGGATAAGCATTGGCAATCACAGAAATTACACCATCGCCACCCAATGCCATAGTTGGCAATGTCAATGCGTCATCTCCAGAAATAACAAGGAAATTTTTTGGTTTGTTATTAATAATGTGCATTATTTGAGGTAGATTGCCAGAAGCTTCTTTGATACCAATTACATTTTTTAATTCATTTGCAATTTTAAGTGTAGTTTCGGCACTTATATTAACACCAGTTCTACTTGGCACATTATAAATAATAATTGGGAGTGGACTAGCATTGGCAATATACTTATAATGTTGAAAAATACCGCTTTGCGAAGGTTTATTATAACTAGGAGCAACGGATAAAATAGCTTCAATGCCATCAAGATTAGTAGAATTAATGCAATTAACAACTTCTTGTGTATTGTTTCCACCAATACCTAAGACTATTGGCTTTCTTTTATTTACTAATTCAACTACAAAATCTATAATTGCTACTTTTTCGTCTTTATTCAGTGTCGCAGATTCGCCAGTGGTTCCTAAAACAACAAAATAACCAATGTTATTAGTAATTTGGTATTCTATTAGACGTTCGAGTGATTTAAAATCAATGCTTCCGTCTTTATGAAATGGAGTAATCAGAGCAACTCCGGCTGACTTATAAGCGGTGTACATTCTTTATGGGTTTTAATTATATTTAAATAGTCAACAATAACTTTAATGAAATCAGCAATTTTAGTTGGTTTATCCACTTTGAGCATCATATCGTAATAGTGTGTAGAGTTGTCATAGTATTTGCCAACAATAAATTTTGCTTTAACTTGAGAAAGCAGATATTGTATAGGTAAATACTTTTCAGTTGTTAAATCTATAACAATATCAAATTCTTTATTTAAAAAATCGTTTACTTCTTTTCCTATGGGCTTAAAGTACCAATTAATATTTTTAAGTGTTAAAAAACTATAGGTTATTTTTGGATAGCAGTAGTGTGGAATATCTTTGTATTCTGTAATTCCTATTGCATGAATGTGAATTTGCTTATCTTGCATAGTTTTGATAAAGTCCGAAACACAATTATGAGTTTCTTCGTCAATTATTCTATAAAGAATTCCTATAGTTTTAGCATCTTTAAGGTTAATGATTTGCTTGTTTTTTCTAACTCTATGCTTTTCCTGCTTAAGAATATAGTTACCAATTTTATTTTTTATTTTATTTTTTATTTTCACTATGTTGGCTTAGTTCAATACAATTCAATTTTTTTGTAAAAATAATAAATATATCTCAATTTACATCAACATAAATCTAAATTATTAAGCACGACAAATGATTATTTTTCAGCCGAAATCATTCTGTCTTTGTGGTTTAGGTCTTTTTTTAAAATGATATGCTTAAAATGATGTTTTTTCAAAGTATTAACTATCTCTTTGCCATATTTTTCATTTATTTCAAAGTAAAGTTTTCCTTTTGCTTTAAGATTAGTAAGCGAAAATTTAATAATGGCATCATAAAATAGCAGTGGTTCCTCGTTTTCAACAAATAAGGCTTGATGAGGTTCAAAGTTTAACACATTTTTATTCATGTATTTTTTTTCATATTCAGTAATATAAGGCGGATTACTTACAATAATATCAAATTTTTGATTAAAGGAAGGATTGTTTTCTGACAATATATCAAAATTTATAAAATTAATAGGTGTATTGTAAGTGGTAGCATTAATTTTCGCAACATTTAAGGCATTTTCACTTAAATCGATAGCAGTAATATCAGCAAAAGTAATATTTTTTTTTAATGCGATGGCTATACATCCACTTCCAGTACCAATATCTAAGATGTTAAGTTCATTTGGTTTAACAGGTAATATTTTTACGTCATTAATCATCCAATTGACCAATTCTTCCGTTTCTTGACGTGGAATAAGCACATTATTATCAACAAATAATTCTAAATCATAGAAATTGGCTTTTCCAATAACGTATTGGACAGGAGTGTGTTGTTGTAGCTTAACAATGGCGTTCTTTATCTGGTTTGAGATTGCCTCATCTATCAATTTAGAAGCTTGTATAATACAATCTGTTTTTGAAAACCCAAGATAATGTTCAAAAAGAATGTAAATGATGGCGTCAACTTCTCTTTCTTGGTATATTGTGTTTAATGAGTTTTTAGCTAATGTGCTTAAATGCTTAACAGTTAGTGGTACAAAAGACATAAATGCAATATATAGTTAGAAATTAATCATTGTCTTGTTTTACTAATTTCTTACCATCCCAAATATATTCAATTTTTTTCATTGAATTAGATGAAATATTGCCATCATCATCGTAATTAACAGTTTCTTCTTTTCTGATAACTTTATTTGGTTTGCCTTCGTGGTTTGTTGGGAAGATTAATTCGCTTGAAAAGTTAAAAATACCCGCTTCAGAAACGCTGGGTGATTCAGTGCCATAAATAAGATTTTTGCCGTTCCAAAAAACAATAACATCTCCATTGCTATAACCACAAGCAGGGTAAAGGAAAGAAATAACAATGATTTTTTTAACATTATCCAACCCTTTATTACTCATAATTTTTCCATCAATGTCATAGCTATAAATACCATTATTTTGATCTGTATCATGAGGTTTAACAGAAACTGTAGAAACAATTTTTCCATTGACAACCGCTTTTAATAATGCTGTAAATCCTATTTTCTCAGAATATTCAGTTATAGTGAATAAAAAGCAAACATTATTTCCAGAATCATTGGTGGTTGTGGTTGTAAAGACAGAAATAAATCCTCCCCATACATATCCTGTTTTTTTGCTTCCATTTTTATCAAAACTTATTTTATACCAATAGGTATTATAACCATTCACCGTTAAAGTATCATTTGTTTTTGAAATTATTTTCACTGGTGTTGCAATGGATAAATTAGCAATAACTTTGGCTTTTGTTGATGGCGTTTCTCTAATATTAACATTATCTGCAAATAAGAAAGCATCTGAATTTTTAATAAATTCGCCATTTTTAAATATTCCATTGTCTTCTTGTGCCAATAAAA
>MNXO01000127.1 GCA_001872995.1 Bacteroidetes bacterium CG2_30_32_10
TAATTATTTTAATAATAAAATTAAATCTAATATTGGGAAAAAAACTGGTTATGAGAATTTTTATAACGTAAATACAAATACTGGAAGAAATAGTTATATTGCTATATTTTCCTATAGACCAACTAAATATGATACTTTAATACCCTATTCAAAAATATTTGTTGAGTTAGACTCCAAATTTATGCCAAAGGAAATGGGTTATCCCGAATTACTTATTGATAACAAAGTAAATATATTTAGAGATTTTGGAAATTATTCTTACGCTAAGTATTATAATAATGAACAATTGTTGCAATATGGTCCATTCTTTTATAGTTTAAACGCAAACTATTATAAAGAAAATTCCTTAGAAGAATTTAATTTTTTAAGTAAAGATAATTATGACCATTTATTATATAAAACAGCTAATACTATTGTTATTGTAAGCAAAAGGAGTGATAATATTTTTAATATTATTTCTCCTTTTTCTTATCTTTTTGCTTTCAATTTTTTGTTGGTGTTGCTTCTTTCTTTTTTTATGAATATTCCATTAGATTTAAGACGATGGAAATTTAACTTTAAAAACAGAGTTCAACTATCTATGATTTCTGTTGTTCTTGTTTCTTTTGTATTTATTGGTGGAGGAGCTGTTTATTACATAATTAGTTTATACAACAACAAAAATCTTGATAATATTTCCGAAAAAACACATTCGGTTTTGGTAGAAGTAGAGCGTAATTTAGCTGATAACAAAGAATTAACAATTGATATGAATGATTATCTTTCTGACCAACTGGTAAGGTACTCCAATATCTTTTTTACGGATGTAAATTTATATGATTTAAAAGGTAATTTATTAACATCCTCGCAGCCCAAAATATTTGACGAAGGATTGGTTTCTAAAAAAATGAATTTGGAGGCTTATCTTCAATTAAAATATTATCAAAAAAATCTATTTGTTCATAACGAAAGTATAGGAAATTTAAATTACTTATCTGCTTATATTCCTTTTCGTAACAATGAAAATCAAATAATTGCATATCTAAACCTTCCCTATTTTGCTAAACAAAGTGAGCTAAAAAAAGAAATCTCTTCTTTTTTAGTAAAATTTATTAATATATATGTATTGCTGATTGCTTTAGCAATATTGATTGCTTTGATTATTTCAAACCGCATTACCAAACCCCTTCGATTAATCAGAGATAATATTTCGCAAATAATGTTAGGAAAAAACAACGAAAAAATAAAATGGAACAAAAAAGATGAAATAGGTAGTCTAATCAAAGAATACAATAGAATGATTGATGAGCTTGAAAAAAGTGCCAAATTATTAGCAAAATCAGAAAGAGAAAGTGCTTGGAGAGAAATGGCAAAACAGGTTGCTCATGAAATAAAAAACCCGCTTACCCCAATGAAATTAAGCGTTCAACATTTACAAAAAGCATGGAAAGACAAAGCAGAAAATTGGGAAGAACGTCTTAATAAGTTTTCAAAAATTATGGTAGAACAAATAGACTCATTGTCTGCAATTGCCTCTGAGTTTTCGAATTTTGCCAAAATGCCCAAATCAACCAACGAAGCAATTGAATTGGCAGAACTTATTCAAAGCATCATTGAACTATATAAGAATTTTGAAAATATTACAATTAACTTTAAAAAAGAACAGAATAAACAGTTTTATGTGCTTGCAGACAAAAAACAACTATTACGCGTGTTTAATAATTTAATAAAAAATTCGATGCAAGCACTTGATGACAATAAGAATGGAATTATTAACATTTCAATTATTAATAATGAAGAATATAATAAAATTTCAATTTCAGACAATGGCTCGGGGATCGCTAAAGAACAATTAAATAAAATATTTTCACCTAATTTTACCACCAAAACAGGAGGTATGGGGTTGGGTTTGGCTATGGTAAAAAGTATTGTTGAAAATGCAAATGGTAACATTTCTTTTCACTCCGAAGAAGGTGTTGGAACGACTTTTGATATTATTTTACCTATATATAAAAACGCAATATGATGAAAGCATTTAAAACAATAATTTTTTTTCTTTCCATTTGTTTGTTTGATCATTTAGGTTATTCACAAGTTGTTTATTCCTCTGAGTGGAAGAGCGATGCGCAAAAAACAGTGTATGTTACCAAATGGAAAAGCGAAGCCGACATGATTGTTTATAAAACCAATTGGAAAAGCGAAGCTACTTCCAATAGTGGTATATGGTATTTTACTGAATGGAAATCTGAAGCAGAATGGGTTGTTTATTTTACTGATTGGAAAAGTGATGCAAACCTTATTGTTTACTTTACTGATTGGAAGTCGGAAGCAGGTTGGCAAAAAAAATAAATGCAACTATTATTTCTTAATTTTTGAAATCAGCTTCTGATAAAAACTATTTATAAAATTATTGATATCAGGCGACAATTTGAATTTATAAATCGCTATCAAAAACAAAATTAAAACGGTAATGCTCCTTATAATTGAATCAAAATAGGGATTATTCAATAAAGGTATAAATGCATTTATAATAAAAAAGGAGGAAATTACCAGAAGTGCTTTAATATTTTTCAAAGTAAAAGGCTGAACTTTAAGCTTTATTTTCACAAACAATACTAAAATAGTATTATATAAAAAGATGGTTATAACCGTGGCAATGGCAGAACCAACGATATTATACATTGGAATAAAAATGAGATTGTTGATAATTGCCAATATGGCAACAAAAAAAATAAAGAATAAAAAATAAAAGTAATATTTTGAATTTCCTAATATGGCTGCATTCAATCCGGTAGCAGCATCATACACCTTTGCTAAGCCAATAAACATTGAATAATGAAATCTTTTAAAGATTAAAAAAATAACTTTTTAACTTTGCAAACTAAAAATATATGTTTTGATAATAAAATATTCATCATAATAAGCCGATTCCTTGCATAAATATCATAATTAAATGAATATATTAATACTAACCAACATTTACCCCAGTGATAATTCAATAAAGGGAACGTTTATAGAAGAACAAGCAAAAGCTTTATCAACTCAACATCAGGTTTTTGTTTTTGTTTTTTCAATTAATAACAAAGAGTTTAAACCATTTAAAAAATACGATTTAACTGAACAAACATCTAAAAACCTTACCATATACAGATTTACAATATTTAAAACATTCCCCTTTTTAAACCAAATTAAGTGTTTTTATTATGCAGCAAAGGTAGTTAAGCATAAAATAATTAATAACAAAAAAATTGATATCATACATTCACATTTCTGTTATCCTTCAGGACTATTGGGTTTATTTCTAAAAAAGAACACACACATTCCATTGGTAATTACAGAGCATTCAAGCATATTAGAAGGACAATTCAGAACTTTTTTACATAAAATAATCGTTGTTAAGGTATTAAAAAAAGCAGATGTACTTATAGCTGTAAGTAAAACTTTAATGCAATCGATGCTTAAATATGTGAACCGCCGAATAGAGATTGTTCCCAATGTGGTTGATACATCGAAATTTAAACTTAAAGTTGAGACAACAGTCCCTATAAATATTGGATTTTTAGGCATTTTGAATAACCATCGCAAAGGATTAGACTTATTGATAGATGCTATAAGCAATATTAAATATAAAAACTATATCTTACACATAGGAGGTGAAGGAAAGCTTTTAGAATATTACAAGAAATTTGCAAAAGAAAAAAACATATTCCATTTGTGCAGATTTTATGGCAACATACCTTATCAGGAAGTTCCACTTTTTTTCTCGAAAATTGATATATTCGTATTACCAAGCAGAATTGAAAGTTTTGGAGTTGTATTATTAGAAGCAATGGCATGTGGAATCCCTGTGATAGCTACAATTTGTGGTGGTCCAGAAGACTTTGTTACAAATAAAGTTGGTATTATTGTAAAACCTAACGATAGTTTTGCCATAACCGAAGCAATTGACAAAATGATTGCTACCTATAGCAATTATGATTCTTTAAAAATTAGAGAATATGTTGAATCAAATTTTGGAGTTGCAGTATTATGCAACCAATTGACAAATCTATACAAAAGGAAATAGTAATAAAAAATGCTAAAAAACATAAAATATACCATTAAGAATGCAGTGATTTATGGCATGGGTAATCTTGCTTCTAAAGTGGTGGGATTTATTTTGCTCCCTTTATATACTCAAAAACTTACGGTAAGCGAATATGGAATGCTTTCTGTCATAGAAGTGTCGTCACTTATACTTATCTCATTTTTCGGAATGGCTCTTTATCAGGCTCTATTTCGTTGGTACTTAGACAAGCAATTTATTGAAAAACAAAAGTCCATTTTTTTCACATCCTTAATTTATATACTTGGGATAGCAGTTTTGATGGTTGTAGGTTTATTATTTCTTTCCAAACCAATATCACTGCTGCTTTTTCAAACCACTACTTATCATTATCTTATCAAATTGATGATAGTTTCTGCCGGTTTGGAACTTGTGCTTCAAATACCTAATACCTTAATTAGAATTCAAGAAAAGCCAAAATTATTTTTAGTCTCAAACCTTATCAGACTTGCATTTTCATTCTTTTTTACGCTGTTTTTTATCATTTATTTGAATAAGAAAATAGAAGGTATTTATGAAGCTTTGATAATTGCCCAAATTGTAAATTTACTAATTCTTACAAAGTTTATTAAGAAGAATATAACCTTTAAGTTTGATTACAAAGTGCTCAAAGAGATGATATATTATTCATTACCTTTGGCATTATCATCCATAGCAGCAGCAACAATCGGATATACTGATAGGTTGGCATTGAATTTTGTGGGTGCAGGACTAAATGACGTTGGACTTTATTCATTAGGACAGAAAATGGCAAATACAGTTAATATTTTTATCGTATTTTCAGTAAACTTAGCTATCTGGCCCTTAATATTCAAAAAAATGAATGACCCCGATAATAAACGGTTTTATTCAAAAATAATGACTTATTATGCTTTTGGGCTCATGTTTTTTATTTTACTTATTTCACTTTATGGCAAAGAAGTAACCAAAGTTATCACTCTTAATCCCGCCTATTGGGACTCCTATCAAATTATCCCATACATTTCGATGGCCGCTTTTTTTGGTATGCTCAAAGATGTTTCATTGATTGGATTGCAAATAACAAAAAAAACGAAAGTAATTGCTATTGTCATTATTGGTTCAGCAGTTTTAAATGTAATATTAAATGTAATATTAATTACTTTTTTTCAAACCAAAGGCTCTGCGATAGCTACTTTGCTTACACAAATATTTTATTTTATTTTAATTTATAGATTCGCCCAAAAACAGTATTACATTCCTTATGAAATAACAAAAGTAATAAAAATATTAGTGATAAGCTTTGCAATGATGGTTGTTTCAGAAATTATTAATCCCTATAGCTTATGGATAAGGCTATTTACAAAAACAACGCTATTATGTTCTTTCCCAATTTTGTTATACTTATGGAATTTCTATGAAAAAGCAGAAATAGAAGCTTTAAAAAACTTCTGGCTCAAATGGAAAAATCCCCAAAATTGGAAAAACAATATGAAACAAATTAAATTTTAAATAAGTATTAATTAACAACACTTTCAAACTAAATTTATTTTATAAAATGTATAAAAACACGTTTTTAAAAATTGGGAATTACAAACCATCTGAATATAAAGGTATTCAGGAAAAAGCAGCTTATCGCTTGCATAGTGATTTATTTGAAATGATAACACCCTATTTAAAAGAAGGAATGTACGCTTTGGATTTTGGATGTGGCGAAGGTGCATTTTCGCAGCGACTTAAAGACTTTGGTTGCAAAGTTGATGCTTGCGAAATTGACATTAAACAGGTAAAAGCCAAAGTGGATAATCTCATTTACTTAGATTTAAATAAAGAAAATATTGTAGATAATTTTGAGCGAAAATACGATTGTATAATAGCAATGGAAGTGATTGAGCATATCGAAAATCCTTGGAAATATATGCGTGATATGAAAAATTTGCTTAAACAAGATGGGTTTATTTTGATAAGCACTCCCAATATCTCAAATTTTGCTTCGCGTTTAAGGTTCTTTATGCGTGGAAGTTTTTTAGGATTTGAAAAAAACGATTTAGAATATGGGCACATCACTCCTTTGAATTATTTTAGCTTGGAACACCTATTTATAACACTCGATTTTGAAATACTGGCAAAAAGTCCAGCAGGTGCCTTCCCCATTTTATTTTTTGTGAATCCTTCGATATTTTATTTTTTAAGAAACACTATACTGCCATTATTTTATCCATTTATGCGTGGTGATAAAAAAGGAAGAAGTTTGGCATATATACTTAAAAAGAAATTAAGAATATTTGAATGAATATCACTATTGTCCGATAAAAATACAAAATATATTTCAATTGGTGTAAATGCCTGTAAATCAGTTTTTGTTTTTTGTTT
>MNXO01000039.1 GCA_001872995.1 Bacteroidetes bacterium CG2_30_32_10
GTGATTTTGAAAGTTGATAATAAAAGCATGAAGGTTGAAAAACTGGTAATTCAATAATTTATTAAAAAAAGAACCTCAGCTTATTCTATCTGGGGTTCTTTTAATATATTTGTAATAAAATAATTACAAAATGAAAAAAATAACAACTCTTATATTATTGTTCATTATTAATTGTTCATTGTTCATTGTAAATGCACAATCTATATATTTTAATAAAAGGATAGATATTACCAATGGGGATTGGGACTTGAGTACTACACTGATAACATTTGGCAATGGGTATCTTGTGGGTGGAGATTGCGGACCAGGCAGAAAAATGTTTTTAAGCAAACTAGACTCTGTTGGGAATATTGAATGGTCTAAAATATATACAGAAGTAGGATATAACTATTTTATTGGTTCTTCAGGTTCTTTATTGCAAACCAAAGATAAATATTTTGCTATTTGCGGAAGTAGAGTGCCATACTTTAGTTTTGGTATATTATTAAAAGTTGATTCCTTAGGAAATAAAAAATGGGAAAGAGAATATACTATATTATATAACAATATTCTTAATAGTGGCAACATTACCAAAGATAGCGGTTATATTTTAACAGGTTACGCTCGCATAGAAAGCTCCAAATATTATTATTTACTATTAAAAACTGATAGTTTGGGCAACCAGCAATGGTATAAAACTTATACCGATAATGACCCCAATCGCAATTATGCAGGCAAATGTGTAATAGAAACTTCTGATACAGGCTATTGTCTTGGCGGAGGTGGAGGGTATTGGTCTGTACCTGGCTCTGAGTATCGTAGTATAGTAGAAATAATAAAAACCGATAGCTTGGGAAATCAGCAATGGAAGAAAACGTATGGGAATCCTATATATAATAATCATGGAGGTTTTATAACGCAGAGTAAAGATACTTGTATTGTTGTCACGTATAGTTCAGCATACGAAGCAGGTGAATATGCAAACAGACAGGTTTTTATTTCTAAGATAGACATGGATGGAAATGAAAAATGGAATAAAAGAATTGGGTTATTCGTTTCGGGTAATTATTCATCATGGATACATACATTAGCAGACGGTAGTTTTGTAATAAGCGGGGGGCATGAAATTAAAGATACACTGGGAAAATGGATAGGTTGGTTATTTAAATTAAATACTAATGGTGATAGTTTATGGTATAAAGAATATACAGTAATAAATGGACCAAATGATGCAAACCAACTATGGCAAGTAACTCCAACACCAGATAAAGGCTTTGCAGGTGCTGGTTCTCTTTTCCCCAACTCAGCCGGAGGTACGCAAGATATTTGGGTGTTTAAAACTGATAGTTTGGGGTGTTTGGTGTATAATTGCACAGGGTTAGGGGTAACGGAGTTTAACCCAAATGCTGGAGCACAACTATTGGTTTATCCTAATCCTTTTAAGGAGGCGTTTGCTATAAATTATAGTCTTCCGAAAGAGAGTAAAAAGGGGGTTTTTGAGTTGAGGGATGTGATGAGGAGATTGGTGTATTCAACTGCGTTGAATAATAATGTGAGGCAGTTGCAGGTGGTGGCTACTTCTTTGAAGGCTGGTATATATTTTGGTAGTCTGGTTGTTGATGATACAATCATAAAGACGGAGAAAATAGTAAAAGAATAAACTTATAGCTTTTTTAATGCAAAAGGCTTAGAAAGTAAAACATAAAAATGATTAAAATGAAAAAAATTTACTTTACAACTTGTTTAATACTTGTTTCGGTGGTTGCGTTTTCGCAATGGACTTTGTTAAAACCATTTTCAACTCTTAATTCATTGTACTCATTAAAATTTACTGATGAGAATACAGCTTATGCGGTTGGAAGTGCTGGTACAATAATAAAAACCACAAATGCTGGTACTAACTGGTTTGCTCTTTCGAGTGGAACAACAAATAGTTTTAATTCGATTTTTTTTACAAATACAAATATTGGTTATGCAGTTGGTATTAATGGTATGATAAGAAAAACTATAGATGCAGGGATTAACTGGGTTGCTCAAACAAGTGGTACTACACAAAATTTATCTTCAGTTTATTTTACTGATTTAAATACAGGTCATGTGATTGGTAATAGTGGTATAATCTTAAAAACAACAAATGGGGGGACAAATTGGTCATCACAAAACAGTAATACTTCTAATTATTTGGCATCAATCTGCTCAATAGATGAAAACACATCTTATATTGTTGGAAATAGTGGTACAATTTTAAAAACAACCAACGGTGGGATAAATTGGTCAATAAAAACAAGTGGCACTGGTTATAATTTAATTTCTGTTTTTTTTATCAATGTCAATAATGGTTATGCAGTAGGTAGTAGTGGTACTATTCTAAAAACTACTAATGGTGGTACAAGTTGGATACCACAACAAAATAGCAATATAACAAATATAAGATCAGTTTTTTCTATTGATTTAAATATAACATATATATGTGGTGATGCAGGTGCTATATTAAAAACTACTAATGGGGGAAATAGGTGGGTTATGCAAAATAGTGGAACGGGAAATGCTTTGTATTCTTGCTATTTTGTAAATACAAATAATGGGTATGTTGTTGGAAGTTTAGGTTCAATTCATAAAACAACCAATGGAGGAAATAATTGGATTCAATTATCAAGTGGTGGTACGACAAACCGATTAAATTCAGTATATTTTATAGATTCAAATTTAGGGTTTGCTGCAGGTGGGACAGGGTTTAGTGGGTATACTGGGACAATTCTTAAAACCAGTAATGGAGGTTATACTTGGTCAACTCAAAATATTGGTAATACAAATGGGTTATATTCCATTTGTTTTTCTGATTCAATTAATGGTTGTGCAGCTGGTTATTATGGGAATATTAGAAAAACTTCAAATGGTGGCTTAACATGGGAAACCATTTCATGTGGGACTTATAATGAATTAAATTCAATTTTTTTCACCAATCCTACTACAGGGTATATAGTTGGTGGTTCTAGTGGTAATTATGGATGGGAAATTTTCAAAACAATAAATAGTGGTTCAACATGGATAAAACAAGGTGGAGGATCATATCAATTATATTCTGTTTGCTTTCCAGATATAAATACAGGATATGCTGTTGGAGGCTATCTGTTTCCGCCAAATAATATATATATATGTCTTTTCATTAAAACAACAAATGGTGGTACAAACTGGGCTGTTCAATCTTGGTCATCTTATCCTTTAAATTCAATTAATTTTACTGATGAAAATAACGGTTGTGCAGTTGGGATGAATGGGACTATTATAAAAACAACTAATGGAGGGGCAAACTGGTCAGTACCATCAAGTGGAACAAATAATACATTAAAATCAATTTACTTTTCTGATATTAATAATGGTTATATTGTTGGATTTGGTGGAATTATTCTAAAAACAACTAATTGTGGAACAAATTGGGAAACTCAAATAAGTGGCACAACAAATGCATTATATTCTGTTTTTTTTACAGATGTTAACACAGGTTATGCAGTTGGGGATGGAGGTGAAATTTTAAAATACACCAATGGATTGTCTGGTCGACCTTCTATTCCTTTCGGGTCAATTAATTTGTGTATGAATCCACCAAACACCAGTTATACAACAAACAGCGTTGAATTTGCCACATCGTACATATGGGAAATTAGTCCATCCAATGCAGGTTCTTTTGTAGGTAACGGATTAATTGGTACAGTAGATTGGAATGAAACATTTTCAGGAACAGCATTGATAACAGTAAAAGGGCATAATAGTTTGGGCGATGGAGCGGTTTCGAAACCCTGTATTGTTATTGTAAATTCAACATCTACTCCTCCAACCCCAACAATTACTAAGATAAATATGGTTTTAACCTCAAGTTCTGCTATTGGTAACCAGTGGTATCTAAATAATAATATAATAGCTGGGGCAACAACACAAAATTATACATGCACAGTCAATGGAAGTTATACAGTTGTTGTTACTTTTGATGGATGCTCTTCTGCACCATCTTTACCTGTTGAGGTAAATGTTGGTATAGAAGAAATAAAGAACAAATATGGATTAACGATATATCCCAATCCTGCTGAAGACAAACTGACAATTAAAATTAATTCAATTGGTTTTTCTGACTTGGAATTGTCGATTTATAACATACAAGGTCAATTGGTTTTGCAACAAAACATAAAACAACAAAAAGCTAATATAGATATTTCTAAAATGTCAAAAGGAATATATATTTTAAAGTTAAATGGAAAAGATGGTTTTGTGATTAATAGGTTTGTAAAAGAATAAAACTCACAAATAGACATTTCAAAATTGCAGCAAGGGATTTATTTTGCAAGTTTTGTGGTGGATGGAGTGGTGGTATGTAGTCAGAAAATAATAAAGGAATAATTTTATACTCTTTCTTTTTATTCGCGAATTTATTTTTTTATTAAGGTGCTTATGAATGCTTCGCATTTGTCATTGCCACAAAAAACAAAAAAGGATAGAACGACAAATGCTTCTGCCCGCCCTATCCCATTTTTGAAATTTATACGAATGAATTAGCTTACCTAATACCGATTAGCATTCAATAAAAATCATTTCAAAAAAAAACAATTGAAATGATTTTGAATGTCTATCAGCATTTACTGATCTATTTTTTCTAATTTGATTTTATATTTTAGAAAAAAGATTGGTATAATGCCGTAGCAATTTTAAAAACAATTTTACCAACGAAGTGCATTGAGGTTGTATCTTTGAATGGAAATCGGTATTTGTTTGCCATTGAAATTTTAGCACATAAAAAAAGGCTGTTTCAACTGAACAGCCTTTCTTTGATATACTTCTTTTAAAAGAAATTACTTTGTTGGGGTTGTAGTAGTTTTACCGGATTTTTTGGTTTTTTTGCTATCTGTCTTTTTATTAGAGCAACAATTAGGATTAGAAGACTTATCGCCACCTTGGCAACATTTGGTATTGCTTATTTTGTCGCCATTGGTGCAACATTTTTTATCTGATGATTTGTTGCAACAACTGGTTGAATTGCCAGTTTTGTTACCTGTACAAGTTTTGCTACAAGTAGTTTTGCTTGAATCGCATTTTTTTACATCAGTAGCAGTTTTATTACAAGGCTGATTGCAGCATTTTTTGGTTGTTGGTGTAGTAGTTGTAGTTGTTGTAGTACTAGTTTTTGCTTGAGCAAAAGAAGTTACAACATTTCCTATACAAAATATGCTAACTAAAGCAACTACTAAAAGTGTTTTTTTCATAATATTTAAATTTTAAGATTAATAATTGCAACAAAACTACTGCTATTTTTGAAGCATTAGAAAAGTTTTTTGTTAATGAAATGTTAAATCTTTAAATTACTTGCACAGTAGCAGCAACATCGATAGAATTCCCATCAACATAATGAGTTTTGTGAAAACATTTAAAAAAACATAATGCTTTTTTTCGTTGGCTTTAATAATTTTAAAAATAACAAAAATAAAGGGAATCTGAATAAGGAACAATGAATATAACAGTAACAGAATTAAATGATGAACCCAAAACAAATACTGAATATACGTGATGGAAATAATAGTGAATAAGATAAGGATAATGACAAAAGATTTTGCTTTATTTATTCCCCATTGAATAGGCATTGTTTTACAGCCTACTTTTTCATCTCCTTCAATATCTTGTACATCTTTAATAACTTCACGTATGATGGTGGTAATAAATGCAAATGCGGCATATAAATAAACTATCATTTTAGTATATGAAAAATCGATTAGATTGTTTAAAACTATTTGTCTTGGGTAAAACTCAAATATCCAAACTGTTAAAACAACAAAAGCAGTGAGCAAAGCCACAATAATATTTCCGGTAAGGAAGCGACGCTTATAATACGTAGCATAAAACCATAACAATGTAGCAGCAACAATGTGAATAGCAGTTAATCGGAGAAGTTGTACTTTGATGGCAACAAATGCCGCTAAAAGAATTCCTAATATATTAAAAAAAGTATGAAAAAATATAGCACGCCGCCGCGAAATCTTTCTACCTAAAATAATTTTATCAGGTTTGTTAATTCTATCTATTCGTAAATCGAAGTAATCATTAATAGCATATCCGGCAGCCGATATTAAAACACAAGAAAGCACCAAAAAGAAAAAAAACAGCTCATTAATCAAAGGTGTCAAATGATTTGCTTCGAGCAAAGGCAATATAATACAATACCTTATAAGATACTGAATGAGAATAATCATCAAAAGATTGCGATATCGAAACAATTTTAGATAGATCATGCGATATAATTAATTGTTTTTCTCAAGTTCTATAGCGTTTAACCTCATCCATTCATAAACTTTGTGTGCCTTTGTACAATCCTTTGTGAAACTTTGTGGTTAATAATTTTTTCCCCACAAAAAAACTCAATGTTAAACCCAAAGTAACAC
>MNXO01000005.1 GCA_001872995.1 Bacteroidetes bacterium CG2_30_32_10
CTTAGGCTTATAAGAAATTATTTCATTCTGATAATAGGAAGGCTTGTCTTTATTTTTGTTTTCGGTAAGTGCTAATCTGAGGGAATCCATTTTATTATAATCTAATACAAACTGCTTGAGCGAATCATTGGAAAGTAAAAGATAATATGAGTTTAAAATTGCATTAACCACCAATTCGCCTTTGATATAATATCCTGCCCCTGATAAATGCACTCTATCTCTTTGAGCTAGGTTGTTTTTTGACCATTTAAGCATAGAAAGTTTGCCACCACTGATGTTGTAATAATCGAAAAAACCACAATTTTTTTCAAAAGCGACTTTTCTTGTTAAAGCTGAAAATGGCTGACACTCGGTTATATTTCGTTTTCTTTTAAATAAATCTTGAGAATTAGAGACAATTATAGAAGTAAATGGAGCTGCATTCTTAATAATATCGATAATTTTTTTTAGATTAGTTTCTAATTCGTATTCTTTAAGGGTATAACCATAAAAATCGTTGGCTCCTAAATCAATAATCACAAGGTCGGGATTGTAATCAGACAATTGATTTGCCAATAAAGTTTCTTTTAACATACTTCTATAACCAGCTCCATTAATACCTACGCTACTATATAAAACACCACTATTATCATTTGTTTCTATTAATAATCCATAACATTCAAAAAAAGATTGTTGGAGATTACTTTTATGAATGAAAAATTCGAGTGTGTCGCTTTTGTTTGCAAGTAAAATAGGAACATAGAAAAAGTTATTTTGTTGGTTGCAAGTAATATTTATTGTATCGTGGACACCTGATGCCAATAATTTAATATCGTAGCTTTCGGGAGATTGCTTGCAATATAGTTTTAAAAGATTGAAATTGGCTTTAAGTGCAGAAGATTTGAAAACTATTGAAAAAGTGGCGGTGCTGTCGGTAGTATGGATGGTTGCACCGGTTATTCCAATATCATAAGTAGGATATGATTGTATATTTCTTGAATATTGCCAATTGCCGCTGCAATATGTTCTGTAGTCATAAGCAGAATGAGTTTCGGCAGCGGCATAAGGAAAAACAAAGCCTCTACCACCCAAACCAAATAAACGTTGCATTTCATCTCTCACATATCCCGTAAAGTAATCAGCTTGAATGTGAGAGTCGCCAATATGTAATATTCTTAGTTTACGAGTGGGTGCTTGCTTAAGTTTATCATAGAAAGGAACAATGGCTTCTCTGTTTTTCCATTGGATATAATTAAGATTATAATTAATAAAGTCGTAAATTTTTGAATAGGTGATAATATTTTTAATATAAGTAGCGTTGTCAATAGAATCTTTGGGTATTTTCGAGGAACTTCCTTCTTTAACAGATTTACTTTTAAAAGAGAATAAAAGAATTGCAATGGCTACTACAAATGATAGTTGAAATAATAAAAATAATAATCGTTTTATTGTCATTGTTTGCGTTTTTTTTGTAAAATGTACATATTGTATTCCTCGTTAATAGCCTTAAACAGTTCGCTGCCAATAATATCTTGCCCTTTGGGGGAATAATGCCCATCGTAAGAAGCAAGTTTCTTTTGTGCCCAGTTGAGAATAGAATTAGTACCACCCATTACCGCTAATAAATCCCAAAAAGCACAACCAGCTCTTGAGGCTGCATTTTTTTGTGCTTCGCGAATTTTAGGCAAATAGGTGTATGAACTATAACATCCGTTGTAATGTGTTGCCATATCGCCTGCACCAACTACTAATATACTTAAATTGGGATTAGCTTTTTTGAAATGCATAAAAAGCTTATAATACACATCTTCTAACCACAGGCACATGGCATCTGACTTTATATATGGCACCACATTGGCACCAAATTGAAATATTACCAAGCGTGTGTTGGTTTCTTTTAATTGTATGGCAAGGTATTCGGGATTGAAATACATTAACCCATCGCCAGAATGACCTCGTATGGCATAATTATCTACCTGAATTCCTTTGTTTCCATCGAAAAACAAACCGTATATATCGGGACTGGAGCTGGAGATGAACTCAAACTTCATATTTGCACTTACAGAAGGCAAATTGAAATTAAAAATTTTAAAGGTGTTTGTAGCAGGTAAAGAATCGCTATATATTTTAGTGGAAGTGGTGTTGTTATATACATTTACGATACACTTGTTTTCACAATTGCCATACATCAAACGGACATTGTTAAAAACGGTATTTTTAAGGAATTTTAAACTGATGGTGCCTCTGTCGAAGTAGGATTTTGTGATATTTTCGTTTTCTGATTCCGAATTGCTATTGTTGATTGGGTTTTCTGTATTGGTAGAATCTCCTGCTATGGTATCGGTAACGCATTGCAAAAATTTAAACAATGTTCCCGACAATCCATAGTTACCATTCTTATAACGATTATGAAAGACCGTATAGCGAAACCAATTGCGACTAGGATAACGAAAATAATCCATATTATCAGCTTGTTCGGTAAATGGAACGAATCCAACACCAACTCCACCGAATTTTTCTTGAAACTTTTTGCGTACATAATAAGTCAATCTATCCCCTTCGAGTTGCGAATCGCCATAATGTGCGATACGAATTAAAGAAGAATCAGAATTGTTGCTAAGAGCTTCAAAAAAATTATCTAAAGGACAAACTCCATTTATAGATTGGTTGTATAGTTTGGTAAGAGCGGAATTGTCTCTATACAATGACAATGTTTTCCTTTTCATTTTAGATGTTAGCGAAGAATCTTGATCGGTAAGGTAAGTATCTATTAAACTATCGGCAACTACATTTTCTTTTTTTGGAGTAAAATCGGTTAGTTCGGTTAAACTCATATATTTAACCGTTAATGTATCGTTTAAAACAGGGATATGAAAAGGAGGGACAAAATAAGAATAGCCCACCAGCATTGTTTCCGAAATAAGAATAATCAAAAGGACTTTGATTATATTGTTCTTCATAATTATTCTAATTTTCGAGTTTTTCTTTAACGATTCGGATGCAATCTCCCACGTTTTTCATTGCAATAAGCTCTTTAAGTTTGAATTTGATATTAAAATCTTTCTCAATTTCGGCAATAAGAACAACATGAGTAATAGAATCCCATTTTTCTACATCATTTGCGGTCATTTCGGGATATACTTTTATTTGAGGATCTTTAAATACCTTCCTAAAAGTGATGTTTAATTTTTCGATGATATTTGTTTCCATATTTTCTAAAATGTTTTATGAACAGGCATTTCCATCATTATTCTGCTGTTTGATGGCAAGAGCTTTTCGATTTCTGGTTTGTTACTATGCTTTTCGATGGTGGTTTTAAAACCCAATTTCTGGTATGCTTTGTAAGCCTTATCGTTTGTTTTTGCAAGAATTATCTGAACTTTATTAACGCTTTTGTTAGTATTAGAAAGTTGATTGATTTGCTCTTGAATGATTTGGTTGGCAATACCCAAGCCTCTATATTGTTCTTTCACATAAACGGATTCAATCTGTATGGCATTCTTTTCTCTTGCTATGTTTATATCTTCCATCAATTTTAAATTGTCTGCGGCTCTAGTGCATATTTTATCACCAAGGAAGTAGAACAAAATATTGGCTTTAATAATGGAACTAAACGAACCATCAATTGCTTCAACCCAAGCAGAACAAGCTCCTGCGTATTGGTTATCAACCTCAGCAATTAGAAAATGGCTTACACATAATTCTTGTCCTTCGATATCTTCCATTAGTACTTGAAAAATTATTTCGTCTAGCTTTTCATCATTGATAGAAAATAGGGTACAATAACTGATTTTCTCGGTACCGCTTTTTTCTGCTTCTTTAATAGCTTCTCTTAAAAAAGGAATGTCCTTTTCAGTAGCTTTTCTAATGGTTATTTTGTCATTCATACTTTGTTCCTTTTCTTTATTAAAGACTTTTTTTTAAAGCATTTCTGTCAATTTTGCCGTTAGCATTCAAAGGCATCACAGCAATGTGTTTTATTTCGGCAGGTATCATATATGAGGGCAATTTTTCTTTGAGATAATTACTAAGTTTATCGATATTGCCAGTAAATTTTTCAATAAATAAAATAATTTGCGTGTTTCCGATAACATCAGTAGTTGCAATGGCAGCCACCTGAGATAATTCAGTGAAAACTCTAACATGATGTTCAATTTCACTCAATTCTACTCTAAATCCTTGAATTTTTACTTGATGGTCAATCCTGCCACAAAACATAAAATCGCCATCTTGGTCTATAAAACATAAATCACCAGTTTTATAAAAGGTGCGTTCTACGCCATTGAAGTTGTATTTAAAAAATGTTTTTTTATTTTTTTCTGGATTAGACCAATATCCAGGTGTAAGTTGTCCGCCACTTAGGCACATTTCGCCTTTTTCTCCAGCAGACAGTTCTTTTAAATGTTCATCTACAATGATGCTATACATATTGTTCATTGGTTTTCCAATACAAACAATTCCGTTGAAAGATTTTTCGGTAGCAATGTCTTTATTCCAATCATAAGTTAAGCAAAAGATGGTTGCTTCTGTGGGTCCATAAACATTTTGAATTAAAGCATTTGGTACACACGGAAACCATTCTGAAGTAATATCATTAAACAATGCTTCGCCACAAAATAGAGAGTATTTGAGATTTGGAAGTCGTATGTCCTCAAAATAAGGACGCAAATAGGAAAGTATAGAAGGAACCATCAGTGCAACCGTGATATTTTGGTCTTCGAGGAGGCTGTATATGGATGTATATTTGATTTCTCCGGAAGGAATGGTATATACACAAGCACCAATACAAAGTGGAGTAAGATAGGACATCAACGAAAGGTCGAAAGTAAGGTCGAACATTTGAAGGAACTTGTCGGTTTCATCTACTTTATAACCCAACGCAAAAAAGGCGTCAATAAAAGAATGGAGATTTCGACGCGAAATGGGGACTCCTTTCGGAATACCTGTGCTGCCAGATGTAAAAAGCAAATAAGCAATTTCATCTTCGCCAATGTCGGGAATATTAACATCAATTTTGCTGTCTTCTATTTGAGCTGTATTGATAATCTTGAGTGGAGCAATATTGTTGAGTTTATTTAAATCGGGATAATTGGTAGAAGTAAGAATGATACCAATGCCCGATTGCGTAATAATAGATTCGTTTCTGTCGATGGGATTTTCAGGATTAATAGGAACGAAACCGTATCCGGAAAAGAGAACTCCCAATATAGATGCGTAAGTATGAATATCGTTGTAGGTGATGACTCCAATTAATTTTGAAGAATCAGCCTGGTGGTTTTGTTCTATAATGTGTCTTACGTTAGAAATATGCTGCGCAAAAGTCAGGTAAGTATAATAAGTGCCATTGATAAAAAAAGCATTATTATCTTTGTATTTATGACAGGCATTTTGAATTTTTTTGAGCATTTTCTACTTCTAAAATCAATTGAACAGAATGAAATTATTTACAAAACAAACGTACAAACATATAAAATAATTTGATACCAAAGCGTAGATTGGCAAAATTTAAGTAGGTTTGTAACAAAATTTTGGAAGTGAAAAAGATATCTACATATAAATCAGCAGAGAAAACAGCAAAAGAAAATGAAAAGTTCTTTGCACGCTTACGCAAAAAAAAACCTGCTCAATTAGATACCCTCGTTCACACATTGCACGAAGAAGTTTTTGCGCATACGGATTGTTTGGCGTGTGGAAATTGTTGCAAAACCATTAGTCCGATGCTTACAGATAGAGATATTGAAAAACTTGCAAAACATTTAAAATTGAAACCTTCTCTTTTTACAGAGAAATACTTGCATATCGATAGCGATAATCAATATGTTTTCAATGAAACCCCCTGCCCTTTTCTGATGACCGATAATTATTGCCTGGTATATGCCCAACGTCCAAAAGCATGTGCCGAATATCCGCACACCGATAGAAAAAAGTTTTATCAACTGCTCGATATAACCTTGAATAACACTTTTGTTTGTCCAGCGGTGAATGAAATTGTAGAAAAAATGAAAACTAAGCTCCATTCTATTTAGTTTTACAACATTTATACTCAAATCTTGGTTCAAATTAATAAATTGTTTACTTTTGCAAATATGGATAACAAAAGGAAAATAGCATTTTTAACACTCGGTTGTAAATTAAATTACTCCGAAACTTCAACTATTTCTAAGCAATTTTCTGAAACTGAGTTTTTAAAAGTTAATTTTAAAGAAAAAGCTGATATTTATGTTATCAACTCTTGTTGTGTTACAGACAATGCAGAAAAAAAATGCAAACAGTATATCAGACAAGCAAAAAATCACAATCCAAATGCAATTATTGCGGTCGTTGGTTGTTATGCTCAATTAAAACCAGAAACATTAGCCACCATCGGAGGAGTTGATATTGTTTTAGGCAACG
>MNXO01000140.1 GCA_001872995.1 Bacteroidetes bacterium CG2_30_32_10
TGGTTCTGATAAATTTGTTCTTGGACATTACCCTCATAATTCACTTTATCCAGGAGTGTTTCAATTTGAGTTAGTGTCAGATTTATCAACAAAGTTTTTTAAGGAAAAGTTTAACTCTATAGCCAAAGTCTATGAAATTGCACGAGTCCAGTTTTTAGAAGCTGTTATTCCAGGCGATGTATTAGAAGTATCATTAAAAATCAAGAAGCAACTTACTTGTGACAAATTTTTAATTCAAGGTAAAATTACTTCAGATGGCTCTATTGTTTTTAAGGCATCAATAAATTATAAATTACTTGAGTTATGACAAAGACAAGGGTTATTGTTTCAGGTTTTGGGGTAGTTACCCCTTATGGCATTGGTATAAATAAATTTAAAAAGGGGCTATTCAATAACTCCCCGACATTTTCTAAATTTAAACATAAATATGTAGAAAGTTGTGAAGTGCAAGAAGCAGCTCTAGTTAATGAAATTGAGACAGACACGACTGAAAGTTTAGCAATTAAAATGGCATTAATTGCTGTTAAAGAGGCTGTTGATAATGCAAAAAAACCTTTACTGTCAGATTCAGCAGGTGTGTTTGTTGGAACTGGAGTCGGTTGTATTGATGCGATTGAAGAGTTATTTTTCAACAATAATTCGTTATCTGATTTTGACTATAGATTTGGGGTTGTTGGTAATATTGCAAATGCAATTGCCCAGGAATACGGAATCTCAGGGCAAGTATCAACATTCTCGACAGGATGTTCATCTGGTAATTATGCAATTGCAAGTGCTATGTCTTCAATTCAGTTAGGAAAGATCGATGTCGCGATTTGCGGAGGAGTTGACCCGAGATCAGTTATTGCAATTAATTGCTTCAATAGGCTTGGAGGGCTCGATAAGAATGGCATTAAGCCTTTTGATAAAAACAGAAATGGAACAACAATAGCCGAAGGCTCTGCATTTTTAGTATTAGAGAATCTCGAAAATGCCTTAGCTAGAAATATTAATCCCATAGTAGAATTAATTAATTATGGTTTTAGTTGTGATGCATATAATCCTACGGTTCCCGAACCTACAGGAGAACAAGCTAGCCTTTCTATAAAAAAAGCATTAGAAGGAATTGACTTATCGCAAATATCCTCAATCTTTGCTCATGGCACAGGAACGAAACTAAACGACGCATTTGAAGCTAAATGTTTAAAAGATGTATTAGGGAAATATAGTTCAAATGTACCAGTAACAGCATTGAAAAGCTTAATAGGACATTCCGGAGGGGCTAGTAGTGCAATGACAGTTTGTTCTGCAATAGTATGTTTAACTGAAAATATTATTTACGCTACAATATCAACAAAAGATATTGACGATAATATAGATTTGAAAGTTGTTTTTAAAAATGAAAATTTAAACTCAGGTTATTCACTTATAAATGCTTTTGCATTTGGTGGAAATAATGCGGTTTTATTGTTAAAAAAATATTGATAATGAAAGTTTCGATTGCTATTACAGATATAAGCATATTATTACCATTTGCAGATTCGGTTTCCGACTTGTGGTCACATATGCAAGGAAATAACACTTTAGATGAAAAACAACAGGTTTATAAAATTAATAATTTTACGCCACAGAAATATCTTGGTAAGAATGGGTTCAAATATTATACGCAAGTTACTAGATATCTGATCTCTTCTATACTTCCTCTATTTGAAAGAAATGAAGAGTTTTTTGATTCTGAAAAGTTTGGTATTGTTGCTGGAACAACACATAGTGCAGTGGAAGATTGGGGCGTATTGGCGGAACGAGTTATTGAGGGAGGATCAGAAGCAATAAGTCCAATGGAAACTTTTAATTTTTCCATGAACATTCCTGCAAGTACGGCATCTATAAGAACAGGAGCAAAAGCTTTTAACATAACTTTATCCTCTGGCTCTGGTGCTGGATATGATGCTATTGGTTTTGCTTGTGATAATATCTTGCTAAATAATGCAGAAAAGGTTTTAGCATGTGGGTTTGAGGTTGTAGGAGATGTTGTTATTAAGAGTTTATTTGATTATTTCTTACAATTCAATATGCCTTTTGGTGTGCCTGTTGGAGAAGGTAGTGCGGTACTCCTTCTTCAAAGTTCAGAACACTTAGAACAAACACCGCTTGGAGTTATAACAGCATATAATACTGGTTTTATTTCTAAGTCAACAAGTAATAAAGATTTCATTTTCTCTGAAATGGTACAAGCGACTTTAAATGATTCTTCAATATCTTCAAAAGATATTGATTTAATAATTTCAGGAAATGTTGGTAAAAATAATAGTGAGAGTAATACAATTCTTCAGCTTTCAAATAATAATATTCCTATTTCAACGTTTAAAGAGGTTTTATGCGAAAGCTTCTCTGTAAGCAATATTATACACATAGTACTTGCTTGTTTAGCTTTAGAAGGAAAATACATCACCTCTACACTTGAACTTTTTAAGAAGAATA
The DNA here is from genome assembly GCA_001872995.1 of Bacteroidetes bacterium CG2_30_32_10. Taxonomy (GTDB): domain Bacteria; phylum Bacteroidota; class Bacteroidia; order Bacteroidales; family CG2-30-32-10; genus CG2-30-32-10. The sequence continues at coordinate 2,461 of MNXO01000140.1, forward strand.
ATGAACAAGCTTCAAACAATAGTTCTATAAAAAATATTCTTATTACCTATGAAGGTGATGACGGTTTTATCTTTTCAACAATAATTACAAAATAATATATGAAAAAAAATGTTTTAATTACTGGAGGTACCAGAGGTATTGGTAAAGCAACTGTCTATGAATTAGCAAACAAAGGAAATAATATTGCGTTCACTTATAACAAGAGCCAAGAAATAGCAGATAAACTTGTTCTAGAGTTATCTCAGAAATATCCTAATCAACAATTTATTGCAAATAAGTGCAATGTTGCAAACACAATGGCTATGGAACAGTTTGTCGAACAGGCTTGTAAGTCTTTCAACGGTGATATAGACATCGTAATTTGCAATGCTGGAATTGTACGTGATGGCTTATTTATTACCTTAACAGATAATGATTGGGAAGAAATAATAGATACTAATATTAAAGGTACATATATTACAATCAGGTCTGTTTTATTTGAATTTATGAAAAAGAAAAAGGGTAATATTATTATTGTTTCTTCTGTTGCCGGTGTTGCAGGGAACTATGGCCAAACGAATTATTCAACAACAAAGGCTGGCATTATTGGGTTAACAAAGTCTCTTGCAAAAGAGGTAGGTCAGCTTGGAATTAGAGTTAATGCCGTTGCTCCAGGCTTTATTAGTACTGATATGGTAAAAGATATTGAAGGTGAAATTAAAGAAAAGTATCTTGATAGAATTGCTTTAAAAAGAACAGGGCAACCAGATGAAGTTGCAAAAGTTATCTCATTCTTAACCTCGGAAGACTCAAGTTATATAACAGGGCAAGTCATTCAAATTGACGGAGGCCTTTCATTATAATATAATATGCTAAATACAAATCAGATAAAAAATTTAATCCCACATAGATTTCCAATCTTGTTAGTAGATAAGGTTGTTGGTTACGAAAAAGATAAATCAATTGTTGGGATAAAAAATATATCTACAGGTGATGAACTATTAAAAGAAACTGATAAAGGCTTAATTTATCCAACAGGTTTAATTATTGAGTCCATAGGTCAACTTTGTGCAATTCTTTTTAGTTTGTCTAAAAATAATAATGTTGAGTTTATTCTTGGTTCAATAAATGGAGTTAGAATTCTTCAAGAAGTGTATGCCGGAAGCAGACTTGATTTGAATGCTTCTATAATTAGAATTGAAGATGATTTTGTCATTATGAAGGGGAAAGCAACATTACAATCAAACGTTGTCTTAGATATTGAACAAATGATTATTAAAATTAATAGGAGATAATGTCTGAAAGGAAAATAGGAGTAACAGGAATTGGTATTGCATGTTCTATAGGTATTGGTAAGAATAATTTTTGGGATGCAATTAAAGATGGTTATCAAGATCGACAAGCAGATAATGAAGTGTTTCCAGGTACGGATTTTAAAAATAAATGGTTTTACAATACATATATTAATGGACAGAAACCTACTATTGAAGAATTAGCAATAACGGCCTGTCATGAAGCCATTATTGATTCTGGTTTGGATATAGAGTCAGAAAAAAGTGTTGGTTTGTACCTTGGTTGTGCAGTAGGAAATATTTATAAAGTAGAAAATCAATTGAAAAGAGGTTGTCATGATACAGTAGATCCTTTTGGCTTTTTTATAAATAAGTTAGCTAATAATCTCCTTGTAAATAATATTGCATTTAGTACAACAGCCTGTGTATCAGGAATTACATCTTTGATAAGAGCGATTGCAGATATTAAGTTAAAGAAAATAAAAAGAGCTATCGTTTGTGGGGTTGATAGTTTTTCTTTTACTGCAATGGCTTGCTTCAATGAGGCTGGTGTTTTAGGAATACAACAAGCAAAACCTTTTGGTTCTGAATCAAAAGGTTTAATTGGAGGAAGTGGAGCTGGTGTGTTAGTTGTTGAAGAGGTTACAGACTCTAATCAATATTATTGCGAAATAAAGAGTTCGTCATTCCGCAACGACACCTACTCCTTAATATCCTCATCTCCTGATGGCTCAAGTATGGCTGAATGCATTAAAAAAACTCTTGAAATAGGATATATACTCCCTGATGAAGTAAATGTTATCATTTCAAATGCTACTGGAATGCCAATTTCTGACAATATGGAGTTTCAAGCTTTAAAAAAAATATTTGGAGAATCTCTTTATGATAAAAAAATTATTAATATTAAAAGTCAATGTGGACATACATATGGTGCTTCAGGTCTAATTTCTGCTATTACTGGAATTTTAAGTAATAAAAACAATTCCATTATACCTATTGATATTTATCCTATAAGCAAGGAATTCTCGAAATTAGATATATACGGAGGAGAATATCCTAAAGGGGGTTATACTTTAGGGTTATCATATGCTAGTGGTGGACCAAATTGTACTTTTAGTTTTAAGTTTTGATATATGACAAAACAGATAGAATATGATATAGTTGTAATTGGAGCAGGTATAAGTGGTTCTTCGTTTGCTTTCTTTTCTGCTCAACGAGGTAAAAGGGTTTTAATCCTTGAAAAAAATGAAAGATTAGGTGGGGCATTGTGTAGCCAAAAGAACTCAACTCAAGATTATTGGGTTGATTTGGGAGCCCATACATGTTATAATTCCTATAATAGTTTTATTAAACTAATTAAATCGCTTCAACTTGGAAAGCAAATAGCCCCATTAGCAAAGCTACATTTTTTTTTTTACGAAAATCATCAATTAAAGTCAGTTATTTCCAAGCTTAATATCATTGCACTATTCTATAATCTAATTTTAAAAAAAGCGAGTAAAGAAAGTTCTACAGTAAAGCAATACTATTCAAAAAAAGTAGGGACAAAAAACTACGAAAACGTTCTTAAATATGCATTTAGAGCTGTTATTTCCCAAATTGCCGATGATTTTCCTGCAGACATTTTTCTGAAAAAACGAAAATACAGAAATAAAAAAATCCCAAAGAAGTTCTCAATACACGGAGGAATGCAAAGTGTTGTTGAGAAAATTAGTAAATCTGATAATATCGAAACAATTAATAATTTTACGATAAATCAAATCGTAATAGATTATTCGGGAAATCGTTATACCATCACAAGTACCAACGAAAATGATAAGATACAAACTAAAAATATTGCAATTGCAACACCCCCGTTAGAAGCAGCTAGGCTTTTACTGAATATTGCACCTGATATTGCTAAAACACTGAATAAATACACTCAAGAGGTTATTGTTTCAATAAGTGTGGTTATAGCTAAAGAAAATATAAAGGTTAAAAAAGTAGCAGGAATAATATTTACTTCAGATAATTTATATTCTGCTGTTTCACGAGACAAGGTTGATCATAGTTCATTACGCGCTTTTACTTTTCATTTTAAAAAAGAAACCCAAATAGAAAAGTATTATACTGATAAGATTTGCGAAGTGCTATCAATAAAAAAGGAAGATATTGTTGATACTAAAATAGTTGAAAATTCTTTGCCTCGTATTACCATGAACAATAATATACAAAAATTAATAGTTCAATGCAACAACATGAATAATCTATATGTAGTTGGAAATTACTTTTATGGTTTATCAATAGAAGATTGTGTAAATAGATCACTTGATGAAAGTGAAAGGTATTTAAAGTTATAGTAGTCAAGTATATATACATGTATTATGGGCAAAAGTAGTATGAGAAGTGTATTGAAATACAACTTCCCCCCTCCGTGTTCAATTTTGACAAAAAAATATCAAAATGAACATTATTGTGATTCTTATAAGATTGATATCAATTCAGTAAAGAGTGTTGACGATGTTTTATCTAAAATAATGAAATTGCCTCCTTTAGTCATCTTTTCATTGAAAGTAAGAAATTGTCTTGTTAAAATTTTCAACTTAAAAACAAAAAATCAAAGAGCATCTGAAAAAGAG
>MNXO01000179.1 GCA_001872995.1 Bacteroidetes bacterium CG2_30_32_10
AATTCGATATCGTAGGCAGGTATTTTCAAATTCTCTCATTTTCAAATCATAACCATTATAAAAATCTGTGTTCCCTATTAAGTCAAATTTGTAATTGCATCAATTTTTGCTGAATAGAAAAAAAACAAATACTTTTACAAAATGATGGTTGATAAAATGCGGGTATATTTGTATAATAATAGTCCCGCTACAAATCATCACCTACAAAATAGAACTTTAAAAACAAAATCCATGTTAAATGAAATAAGTCCAGGCATTTTCGATAGCAAATATTTTCATAATCACGAAATAGGGGAGGAAGATTTTTTATTATGTTATAAGGATAATCAGTTGTTATTAAAAAAATCAGGAGACGATTATGAAATTCCGAGAAAAAGAGATTTCGTGGTAAGTATAGAATCGCCGGTTTATTTGTTTTCAATCAATTCCATTCATTGTTTTGGAATAGTTGAATCTCAGGTAAATCATGCTTCATTAGAATACCAAGATATTTTTATTTTACGAAACCTTAAAAACAAAGAGTTTGCATGGATTGGGTCTTTAGGTCACCAATTGATGATTTGGCACAATAGTAATAGATATTGTGGAAGGTGCGGTTCCAAAACAGAATTGAAAAAGGAGGAGAGAGCAACTGTTTGTCCGAAATGCAACCTGGTTAACTTTCCTAAAATATCACCAGCCATTATTGTAGCCATCACTTGCAACAATAAAATATTGCTTGCCAAAGGCAAAAACTATAAAGGTGATTTTTATGCACTCATTGCCGGTTATGTCGATGTTGGAGAATCAATAGAAGAAACAGTGGTAAGAGAAGTAAAAGAAGAAGTTGGATTGGATATTAAGAATGTGAAATATTTAAAAAGCCAGCCTTGGCCCTTCTCCGCTTCACTCATGCTGGGTTTTACTGCCGAAGCCGACGACACCCAACAAATAGTGGTTGATGAAAAGGAAATTAAAGAAGCTGCTTGGTTTGCAAGAGGAAATCTGCCACCCCATGCCTCCGATGTGAGTATATCAGGTGATTTAATCCTTGCTTTTGAAAAGGAAATTTTCTAATGCAACCATTGATAAATGGAAGTGTCTTATAAAACTTTGGAGAGCGATCTTTATCATCAATACGAGAAAGACAAACAATAAACCACTGCCAAGTTGGGTGGTTCATTATTGTAGCCTCCATAATGTTTCATCATCTGGGTGTGCTATAATTAAAGCTACAGATTTTGAAATATTATTATTCATTCTAATATTTCTCCATTGTTAATCTTGCCATCAGGTAACTTACAGTTGATTCTGCTCCCTGATTGAGGTTTACGTGTGTTTCCTCCAGTCCATCATAACACCCCCCTGTGCATGGGTTATAAACAATTTGATGCAAGCGATTTTTTCCTAAAAACCAGTTAAATGCTATTTCCATTTTTAAACGGTAATCTTTGTTCATAAGCACGTCATAAAATTTACTTAAAGTCATAATAGTATATGCAACATCAATAGGTTGTTCGCCAAAACGTCCTGCTTCTTGTCCTTTTTGAAGCCATTTTTTATTAGAAATTACTTCAATCCCATTTTCATTATATATTTTTGACAAAAGGAAATCTAAAGAAGATATCCCGATTTCTTTGTAAATAGGGTCTTTGGTATGCATCCAAGCATATAACATTGCTTCAGGGAGAATGCTGTTTGCATAAGTAAGATAACCCTCAAACCAATCCCAGTTTGAGCTTGATTCGTGTCGATACATTTGAACCAAACGATTAGCGAAAGTTTTTAATATATCAAGATGTTCGTTTGATTTTTGTTTTTTTTGATAGTAATATATTCCTTTTATGGCAAAAGCCATTGAACGGGTAGAATGTATTTTATCTATATGTTGTAAAGATTTCTCAATAATTGCTTTTGCCTCTATAGTAATTTCATTAGGTAGAATATCTTTTAATGATATTAAATAACCTAAAGCCCACACAGCCCTTCCATTGGCATCATCCAAATTGGTTATTTTATTTTGTTCAGTAAAATTGCTATCTTTATCTACATAATTTAAAAAATCTCCGTCAACTTGCTGACAATGTTTAATAAAATTAAGATATAGCTGAATGTAATGAATTGCCTTTTCATCGCTCGTCAACTTAAAATACATGCACATTGTAATCAATGCTCTGGCATTATCGTCTAAAGTATAACCGCTCTTGATACTGGGTTGATTGATTTTTGAAAACTGAATAATTCCCCTATTGGTAGTCATTTGTTTTAAGTGATTCAAATTGATAGGAGGTTGATTATATTTAATAGTAATTTTGTTGTTTTTTACTTTTTGAAACAGCATCGCATGTGCAACGGCTGAATTTTCCCAAGCAGTGGAAACAATTTTCTGTAAGGTATTTGAACTGATATTTTTTCTTAGTGGTTCGTCATTGAGTAATCGTAAAACACCTTCGCTTAATTGTTTTGAGTTGCCAAAATCGAAAATAATACCTGTATCCTCATTCAATACTTCCTTTGCATGTGAGATAGGTGTAGAAATGATAGGACAAGCACAACTCATAGCATAAACAAAAGTGCCACTAACTGCCTGATTTGGGTCGTTGGTGGTAAACAAATAAATATCTGTAAGTTGTAAATATTCAAGTAAATCTGGTGTTGCCAAATACTCATTAATAAATATTACATGGTTTTGAAGTGAATATTGTTTTATTTTTTGCTCAAGACTTTCCCTATATTTTTCTCCTTCTAGTTTTACAACTTCGGGATGTGTTTTTCCAATAATCAAAAATATAACTTCGGGACATTGTTTAACAATGGCTGGCAATGCTTCAATTGTTGTTTCTATACTCTTTCCAGAACTTAGCAAACCAAAAGTTGTTAGTACTTTTCTATTCTTCAGTCCATATTTATTTTTCAAAAATCTTTTCCCTAAATGTGGAACCAAATGGGTTCCATGAGCAATAACGGATATTTTTTGCTTTGATACACCATATTCATTTATCAAAATATTGGAGGAAGTATTTGTCATTACAACAATTGATTCGCAAACAGCAGCAATGTTTTTTATTTTTGTTTTTAATTGTTCTTTAGGATGAGGCAATACCGTATGAAACACGATAACAACAGGCTTTGTAAGTTCATATAAAAATTGCAAAAATGCTTGTTCTTGCTTATGAAAAAAGCCAAATTCGTGTTGTATTAAAACAATACTTATATCATTGTCTTGATTTATATTGAAAGCTAATTTTTCATATTCTTCGGCTATAGATGTTTTAAGAATGTACTTTACCTTATTGGAATATGGATAAGTGATGCCATTTGATTCTAAAGCACAAACTTTTAAAGAAAGAGAATTGCTAAATTTATTGTTGAGTGCTTCTATTAAATCTTGCGAATAAGTTGCTATGCCACACTCTCTTGGTGGATAGGAAGTAATAAATAGAATTTCAGCCATATTTTTAGGGATGGTTTGCGTTGAGTTTTGTTTGATTTCTGGAAGACTGATTATAGGTAATTTAGTGCTTCCCAAGCCAAACTGTTCTTCGTAATGATTTAAGCCAATATCGAATTTACTGTAAAAGGGTTTGTTTTTCATGTGTTTTAGTATTAGATAGTAGTTCAGTTATTAAGTCAGTTAAATTTACCGAAGCAGTTGCAATAAGCGAATCGGCTGCGCCATAATAAATAAATAATGTGTCGCCAAATAAGGCAGTACCTGTGGGGAAAACAACATTGTTCACTTCTCCGATAAGTTCCCATTCGTATTCAGGTGAAAACAAAGCATAAGGCAGACGAGCTATTTCTATTAATGGATTATTTAAATCCAATAAAGCAGCGCAAGCAGAATATACAAGCCCCCTTTCAGTTTGTTCAACGCCATGATAAATCAGCAGCCAACCATGTTTTGTTTCAATAGGAGGACAACCACTGCCAATATAATTTGACTCATGTCCATAAATTGGATCCATTACAATTTGCTCTTCCAATTTGATAAAATAATCTGCCCAAAATTCCTTGGTAAGTTCATTTAAACTTTTAACTGACACAAGTTGTATTCCAGGTCTAATTCTGTGAAGAAACACTAAATTTCCATTGATTCTTCGTGGAAAGAAAATTACATTTTTGTCCCATAGCATTATTTTTTTTTCGGGATTTTCTACTTGATAGTAAAATTTATAATTACGATAATAATTTCCATTAACTTTACCAGACGATTCAGCAAGATATACAAATTCTGCATAAGTAATGGGTGGAACAATAATTCCATGTTTTTTAAAATGCACTAAGTCTTTAGATATTGCCAAAGCTCCTCGAGCGTTTGTTCCATCATAGCCTGTATATGTCAAATAATACAAATCATCAATCTTAACAATACGAGCATCTTCCACACCCTGTGATTCGTATTCGAACTCTGGAACCATAAATGGTTTATCCCATCGCTCTACAACATTTAACGGACCATCTAACCTACAATAACCAATACTTGAATTATTTCCGAATCGAACAGCCCTATAAAAAAGGTGAACACTATCACCTTCTCTTATTACTGCTGGATTAAGTACACCTTCATTCTCAAATTCTAAGCTTGTGTTTGTAAATAATACACCTTCTTTTTTTACTTCTATCATATAGTTTACTTTTTTTCTTAATAATAAGCATTTTTCCCCAATAATTACTTAGATTTCTTTTTTATTTTTTTCAAAATCGGCTCTATAGTCAATAAAGAAGGCATGGTATCCCCTAATAAAAATCCCCAAGGTTTTAAAGATTCAATATTATCAAAAATAAGTTTTATTATTGCAAGTAATGGAATAGAAAGAAACATTCCTGGTATTCCCCATAAAGCATTCCCTGCTATTACAACTATTATAGAGAAGAGTGCATTGATTTTTACTTTAGAGGCAACTATTTTTGGAACGATGTAGTTGTTATCTATTAATTGGATAATATAATAAATTATAAGAACATAAATCGCATACCATCCAGAAGATTTAGTCGCTATTGCAACCATCATGGGCAATGCCACAGCCACTATTCCTCCAATATAAGGAATAATATTGAGTAATGCACCAATAATGCCAAGTAATATAGCATAGTCAATGCCAAGAATTAAAAGAGCAGCAATATCAAGTATTGCTACTAAAACAGCTTCTATTACCAGTCCAACAAGATAACGTTGAATAACCGACTTCGTTTGGGTTATCATTTCGCTAACACGACTTTGATTATTGGCACCAAATAGCTTGCGAACAAAATCAAGCAATAGGGGTTCGTAAAATAATATCATAAAAACGTAAACTGGAACTAAAAACAATACCACCAATCCACCACCAACAGAAATGAGTGTTTTGCCAATTATAGCACTGTTGTTATTTAAAAGTTCACCTTTGGTTTTAGTAATCCAATCATGAATTTTTACTGGATTTATGTCAAAATACCCTGCTGCCCAACTGATGGTTTGGTTGAGTATTTCAGTAAATCTATCAACCAATATGGGCCAAGATTCGCTAAATCGACTTGCTTGAGAAACAATAAGAGCTCCTAATGCTGCAATTATTACAAATGTAAGAAAAAGTGTTATGATGATGGCTAATAACCTGTTTATTCGTATTCGAACAAAAAATCTTACAACAGGATGTAATACAATAGCAATGATTATCGCAAAAATGATTGGGACAATGATGCTTTGAGCAATGTTTAACATAGCAAATAAAGCATAAAAGCCAATGATGAAAAAAGTTGCCTTTATGTAAAAAGGCATTTTATATTCTTTAATTATATCTATCACGGTTTATTAGAATTTATATCTTTTTTATGAGGGATGTTTTTTATAAGAAACCTACCAAGAGAAATAATTGCTTCCGGATTTTTAGCAACGATACTTGTAACCCCAAACTGAACGATTGAGCCTAAAAGTTTTCTAAAAATATTGCCTGATCCTGCAACTACTATTTTTTTGGAAAGGAAACCTGAAGCTAACCCCACACTTGAACCCAATACACTCTCCTTTAAAAAAGAAGATGAAGTTATATCTTTCAATGTGCTTTTAAGGAGGTTAACAGGTTTTAAACTCTCATAAGTTTGTTGAAATTGCTCTTTTAACAATTGTTCTTTGTCAGCTTGCTCCACTTCTAACAATTGAATAGCATTCTTGAGCTTGGTAGTGTATGTTGTGTTTTGCATATTAATTTTATTTAAGTATTGCTGAATTCAAGTCACAAATGCAACTTTTTGGTTAAGCAAATTTAGGTTAAAAAATTCATTAGGTGTTAAAA
>MNXO01000079.1 GCA_001872995.1 Bacteroidetes bacterium CG2_30_32_10
AATTTGTATTGATATTTAACTTTCTGAGGCGATTTAGTTGTTATTCCTATAAAATTAAAAGTAATATAATTATTGTTGTATGCTAAACTTAAATTTTCAGGTAAGCCATACCAGTTGGTAATTCCATTAAACTCGAAATTGCCGACCTTAACTCCATTCCCTAAAACAAAGCTAGTATCTTTGGCAATATTGTTTTTCGCTGGCTCTTTTGAAGATGGTTGGGTTAAGGACAAATTGGACCATTGAATGCTTTCATTAAATAATTCGATGCCCGTTAATTGAATGTTTGGAGCAATAGTATCTGGTTCATCACCTTCGGGATGATATGCCGTAAGCCTGTCGTTGGAGCCTATCCAAATTGTCTTTGTATTGTCTTCATACATAGCACCACGATTACAACCAATTCCTAAAAAGCCATCTTCGTATGAAAATGTTTTAAATAAGGGTATATCTGAGCTGTCTTTCTTTATAATTTTTTGAGTATTCAATTTACAAAGTCCAAATCGAGTGCCAAACCATAGATTGCCAGCTTTGTCTAAAATCATAGACATAGCAATATTATTGCATAAGCCTTCTTTTTCGGTATAATTTGTAACTATATATTTAAGCGAATCTACAACAATACGAATAGTAAGTTTCGAAGCTCCGCCACCATCAGTGCTAGCCCATATATTTCCTATTTGGTCTTGAATAATAGAGAAGATATTATTATTACATAAGCCTTCTTTTTTAGTAAAATTAGTAAAACTTTTTCCATCATATTTAGAGATGCCCCCCCCTATAGTGGCAAACCAAATATTACCACTTTTATCTTGAATAATAGACAAAACATAATTACTGTTTAGTCCTTCTTTTTCTGTAAATTTAGTAAAATAAATTCCGGCATATTTCATTACGCCTCCACCGCCAGTTCCAAACCAGATGTTACCGCTTTTGTCTTGTAGTATAGACATAATGCGATTGTTGCTTAATCCTTCTTTCTCGGTATAGTTATAAAAACATTTGCCATCGTATTTTGATAAGCCACCGCCATCAGTACCAAACCAAAGGTATCCGTTTTGGTCTTGTAGAATTGACATAATGCGTTCATTAATTAATCCTTCTTTTTCAGTAAAATGAGTAAAAGATTTTCCATCAAATTTTGCTACCCCCCCTCCAAAAGTACCAAACCAAAGGTTTCCACTATAGTCTTGCAAAATTGACATAATGCGATTGTTACTTAAGCCTTCTTTTTCATTATAATTAGTAAATGTATAATGAATTGCTCCTTCAACTTTGCTCATAGCAAGTTTAGACAAGCCACCGCCATAAGTGCCAAACCAATAGTTTTTATTTTTGTCTTGTAAAATACTAAAAACACGATTGCTACTTAAGCCTTCTTTTTCAGTATAATGAGTAATAGTTTTAACAAATTTTCCATTTATTTTCTTTAAATCTTGCTGATATTGAATTGAAGATTTTTCGCCGCTTTCTATTGCTTCTATAAGAAGCCCATCATATTTTAATACTCCACCACCATCGGTGCCAAACCATAGGTTTCCGATATAGTCTTGAATAATTCCATATACGCTGAATCCAATACCTTCTTTTTTAGTATAATTGGTGAAAGATTTCCCATCAAATTTGCTAACGCCATTATCTGTTCCAAACCATAAGTTTTCATGATTGTCTTGAAATATCGATAAAACATAATTATTGCTTAATCCTTCTTTTTCAGTATAATTAGTAAAGTTTTTCCCATCATATTTTGAAATTCCTTTGCCATCAGTGCCAATCCAAATATTTTCAGCTTTATCTTGAAAAATACAAAAAACTCTATTGCTTCTTAATCCTTCTTTTTCGGAATAATTAGTAAAGTATTTTCCATCATATTTTGATATGCCTCCGCCTAAAGTGCCAAACCAAAGATTTCCAGATTGGTCTTGCATAATTGACATAACGCTATTATTACTTAATCCTTCTTTTTCGGTATAATGGGTAAAGTATTTTCCGTCATATTTTGTAACACCCCCGCCTAAAGTACCAAACCAAAGGTTACCACTTTGGTCTTGAATTAAGCACCTGATAAGGTTGTGCTTTAAGCCTTGTAATTTAGTATAAAAACTAAAGTTTTGTGGGTTAATATCTTTAATGTAAGCATCCTTGGCAACTACAATTTCGGGAATGCCAGCTTTAAGAGGGTGTTCAATTGCTGGCGTTACTTTTGGCATCAAGAAAGTATCATTACCTGGCGTACATTCTTTAGGTTCGCCGATTATGTCAATTCTGGTGTTACTAAATGTAAATACATTAGTATTGGTAGGAATTACCTTGGGTTTGCCTACTTTAATTTTTTTTAGTTTGCTTTCATCCACCAATATTACTTTTGGCAAAGCCATGCTATCTTTAGGCACCACAAACCCTTTGGCTTCAACTACTTTTGGGGCAAATGTATTTTGTGGTATTTGTTCCTGCTTTTGTTTGCAAGCAAATGCAGTAAAAATTATAAGTATAAAAATAGAAAATTTAGTGTTCATCATAACAATTTGAATTGTCAAATGCAATTTAACGCATTAAAATGTAAATATACAAATTCTTGTTATTAAATTAACAGACAAAATTCAAATAAAACTAGTCAATTTGATGAAATATTTAATACAAGAATTCTATCGAATATCAATTTGCTGTGAGAGAATTATTTCTGTAAAAAGATTTTCATTTCACATTCGGCAATTATCTGGTTATTGCAAGTTGTTTTACCTGTAATTAAAGTGAAATCGAATACTTCGTATTGAATATTTATTTCTGTTTCTATTTCACTACCTACTTTGGGTAAGGAATGAATAATTAAGTTTTTAATAGCTCCAATAAATCCTATTGGAACAGTTTTATTTTCTTGTCTGCATAAATAACCAGTATGCAATGCAGCCGTTTGGGCAATGTTTTCTGTTAATCCAGATTCTTGAAACAACCCATTTTCGACAAAAATATTGCTTTCTAAAATGTGAAGTCCACTAATAGTTTTGGTTTCTTCGAAGTGCAATAATTTATCAACCATCACCATAGGTGGTTTTTGTGGTATTAATTTTAAAATTTCATCACCTTCAATAATTATCTGATGAGGTGCCATAGCAATCCTTTCTTTTTTTTACGCAACATTACTTCAAGTATTTGTGAGGAGTCATCATCTGGGAAAATCCATTTCTGAGCGGTTTGTATTGCTCTTTCTTTAATGGTGTTAGTATTAACGGCATCAGAAATAAAATAATAAGGCTCAATAAGAGTATCAATGCTTTTAATTTTATCCAAATTTACGGCTAATTCAAAAAGTTTTGTTCCTGGATATACTCTCATACCAATATATGGAAAAAATACTGTACTGTTTATTCTTTTTGAATTTACAAAAGTTTCATTTAATGTTTCTTCTGTTTCGCCATAACCAGCCAAAATAAGAAAATGCGCAAAATAAATTCCAATGCGATTGCAAATTTCCGAAATTCTTACAACTTCATCAACCGTAAACGATTTACCATAATTTTTTAATTGAACATCAGATAAAGCCTCGGTTCCAAATTCAATATGTTTAAGACCAGCCTTTTTAAACAAAACTAATAATTCTTCGGTTAGATTATGCGGTGAAAAATAGGCACCCCATTTAATGTTCAGATTGCTTTGAATCATTTTTGTAGCTAACTCATAATTATATTCATTACTTATATTGAAAACAGAATCGGTAAAAAAAACATAATTGATTTTTTTTTCTGTTTTAAGTCTAATGAGGGTTTCAACAATTTTATCGGCATTTAAAGTTCTTACTTTTCTACCTTCAATAATTGGATAGCTACAATAAATACAATGATAGGGGCAACCTCGTTTTGTTTGAATATTGAGCATTCCACTGTTTTCCCAATAATAATCTACCAAACAATCGTCAAATGACAAATCGAGATTGTTTAGATAATTTTTTCTTTCATTAATGATGGGTTCTCCATTTTTTAGAAAAATAAGCCCTTCAATATGGCTATAATCTAATTTATTTTCTAAACAAATAATAAGCTGATGTAGGCTTTCTTCGCCCTCTCCTTTAATTGCAAAATCAGGTTCAAGTGCTTTGAAAATAGTAATTGGAAATATCGAAAATCCAGCACCACCAATAATAATCTTGGCTTTGCTAATTTCTTTTATTTTATCAATCAACGATTTATAAGCAACAATAAAATATTTGCTGTTTTGATAATCCTGATTGTCAATATTCCGAAGTGAAATGCCAATATATTCTGGATTATTTTCAGAAATATAGGCTAAGACTGCTTCTATATTGGAAATATTTAAATCAATAAGTTTAAAATTGAAAGATGGTAGTTTTTTTGTGAGGTATGAGTATAAATAGGATAAGCCTAATGGATAAACTGGATAAGGAACTTTTAGTTGGTTGGCAGAAATAAAGAGAAATTTCTTTTGCATTATGTTGTTTCCTCCTCCCAGAAATAAAAATAGTTAAACCATTGTTTGGGATACTTATTAATGATAGATTCTAAATTAGAAGTATATTCTAAAAGCATTTCAATAGGGAGATTATTTGAATATTTAGTAGTATTCACCTTAGAGGTAAATGCAAATAAGTGATAATGCTTTCTGTTTTCTTTCATCCCATAGAAATAGCAAATAGGAACTTTGAATTTTGCAGCGAGAATAAATGGTCCTGTAGAAAAAAGTGCAATTTTCCCCATAAAATTGATTCTTTCCGTTTTACTATCTTTCAAAAACCTATCTCCATGAATACATACAATTTCTTTATCTTGCAGTGCTTTACTCACTTCATAAATATGCGAAAAATCATCCTTAACCACAATAATATTAACATTATCTGGATAATGAACAGAAATATTGGAAAGTAGTTGTTTTATTTTTTTTTGCTCCGCATCAAGCATGAGCAAATGCACTTTGCCTTTAAAGCGGTTTAAATGATGACTTGCAATTTCCCAATTGCCAATATGAGCACCAATAAGTATTCCTCCTTTATTACCATCAACAATTTCTTTGAGTTGGGCTTCTCCATCAAATTGATAAGTAAATAAGTTATCAAAACCAAGAAGAGACGCCATTTTGTCAACCAAAACTTCACCTAATAAGACATAATTTAAATAAATTTTCCTATAAGACTTAATAGTTTTATACTTCAGAATGTTATGAAAATAAAAATAGGATGTTTTGAATGATTTGAAAGAAAAAAACAGGTAATAAACCGCAACAATGCGGATAAAGAAATAAGTAAATGAAATTCCAAATTTTCTAAGAATGAAAACAAAAAAACGATATCCCCAAAACCCTCCTTTTGATTTCCCTTGCCATTCCATATTTTTTGGTGGTCAATTCTTAATTATGAATCATTTAATCAGTGGCAACTTTAGAAATAATATAATCGTAGAAATTCTGAAGTGTTTTAACATCAACAAAGTCTTCACCTTTCACTTTAAAACCGAAATTTCTTTCAATAATAACGATTAAATCAACAAAATCGAGGCTATCAATTCCTAGAGTATCTTTTAAACTAGCATCTGGTACTAATTGAGTAGGCTCTATTTCAAACTCTTCAATTAAGAAATTATTGATTTTACTTATTATTTCCTCTTTTTGCATAATTCTATCTTATTTTTTTGAGTTTGCAAATGTACAAAAAAAATGAGTTAAATTTAGTTAATTTTCTTAACGATTAATGAAGAATTAGTGCCGCCAAAACCAAAAGAGTTAGATAGAAAAATATTTACTTTTTTATCAATAGTTTTAGAAGCAATATTTAATTTAGCAGAATATTCATCAGGGTTTTCAAAGTTTATATTTGGTGCAATAAAGGAATTTTGAGCCATCAACATAGAATAAACAATTTCGCTTGCTCCAGCCATCCAACACTCGTGTCCGGTCATCGATTTAGTAGAACTAACAAAAGGTTTCACATTTTGAAAAACATTATTTATAGCAATAGCTTCGGACATATCGCCATGATGTGTAGATGTTGCATGTGCATTGATATAATCAATATCATTGGTAATTAAATTTCCATCTTTTAAAGCCATTTCCATTGCACGTTCTAATCCAATCACATTAGATTGGGAAATATGCTCTCCATTTGAAGAAAAACCGTAACCAATAATTTCTCCCAAAATAGGAGCACCTCTTTTAATAGCAGAATCATAGCTTTCAATAACAATTGAAGCAGCACCTCCGCTTGGCACTAAACCATCTCTATCTCTATCAAAGGGACGTGATGCTTTAGTAGG
>MNXO01000042.1 GCA_001872995.1 Bacteroidetes bacterium CG2_30_32_10
TTCTAACTCCTCCCCAAAATCCACTACATACAAAAATCCATCTTTATAGGAGATGGTTTTAAATAAACAACCAGAGATTATTTCAATTCTACGATTTTTATTACTTTTGTGTTAGGTCAAAAAAACAATATTTTATTGAAGGCAACAAATAATACGGTATTGATTGCATTGATGAATTCCAAAACAGATTTTGAAATTGCAAAATCACAAAACTGGTATCGCATACCTGTGGCATCTGCCCCAAAAATTGTAAAAGAAGAGAAAATTCAAATAATTGCATTTTATCATACCAAGTCATTTACCATTGAGCAATATTCTATTTGTTATTATGCGATTGTTAATAAAATTTCCATTGTTAAAAGAAAAGAATTGTTTTCCCAAGAAACCGCGAATTTAAAAACAGATAAAGAGTATTATAAAATAGAATTTTTGCCATTGCTTTCATTAGAAAAACCGATCATTAGCAAGCGTGGTAGAAGAATACTTTTTATTCCAACCACCAAAGAAAAATTTATAAAGGCTACAGAAATAAACCAACTTTTTAATGATAGTGTTTTGGAAGATTTGCTTTGGGAAAAGTTTGTTGAAAAAAATATAGCCGCCGAAAGGCAATTTTATTATAAAGTAACCGAAAACCATTCATTCATTCTTGATTTTGCAATTTTCTGTAAAACAAGAAACATCAATATAGAATGCGATGGCGATAAATACCATACTGGAAAACCTGAAGTACAATATGATAAAAACAGAAACAATCAATTGGAAAGCAAGGGATGGTCAGTTTTGAGGTTTACAACCGAAAACTTAACCAAACAAATAGATAATACTGTAAATATTGTTTGCGATACAATTAACAAATATGGAGGCATACAAGATATAGTAGATATGGAAAATTACCATTATATTAGTAATGATACGGATGCTCAACTTTTTTTGTTTGATTAAAAAAACATCTATTGTATTTGCATTTACAATAAACTTTGTGCAAAAATCTTGAGAAACTTTGTGGTCTCCCATTTTCAAATCACCAAATTAGCACATTTTCAAATCATCATCATCCTAAAAATCTGCGTTCCCATTTTTTTTAAATTCTTTTCCACTCGTTTACTCGTTTACCCGTCCACTTGTTTACTCGTTTCCCAATTAACAAATTATCAAATTAGCACATCATCAAATTAGCAAATCTTTTTCTTAGTGCAACTTTTTGCAAAAACTTGGTGTTACTTTGTGGAATAGCTTTGCAATGAACAATGTGCAGTTACCCGTCCACTTGTCCACCCGTTTACTCGTTTACAAATTATCAAATTATTTTTTGTAAACTTAAAAATATAGCTAACTTTATCGCCTTTAAAAATGAGAAGTTAAATCTTTTTAACGCTTATGAATAATCGCCTATGAATTTAAAAATACCCTTTTTTATTTGTTTTCTAATTATTAACATAACCATACTTGATACTGTTTGTAATGCTCAAACTACAGAAAACACCGTTGATTACACTCGCATCCCTCAGAAAAAAGTTAGAAAATTGTTAAGGAATATGTATCTATTGGGTATAAAAGATTTAAGTGAAGTGAATTTGAAATGTTACCTATCCGAAGATTCTGCTAAATACTGTGTTCAAACCGATTCGCACATCATCAAAGAAAACATCAACAATGTTTGGAACAAAATGATGAAGCTCAATTTGTGGGACGAATTTAATGGCAGATTGGTGAGCATGGGCATCATTTATTCTAAAAGGCTCAACCGTATTTTTTACAAAGAAGATAATTTAATTGGCATTGAAGAAGGGCAGATTTTTTGTTTAAACCTAAAGTTGATGGGAGGCATCAAAAACTTAGGTGTTGGCTTGGAAGTTACCAGTATTGATAAAGAAAATAAATCTATCAAGTTTTGTTATCTCAACCATGGCGTATCAGAAGGAACGCAAGAAATTAAATTTACCGAAACTGCCGAAGGTTATTCCATTATTACACACGAAACACGTTATCATAGCGAATCAAAATTCAGAGACAAAAGATTGTACCCCGGATTTCATCATAAATTTGTGAAAGAACTTCAAGAAAACCTTATTAAAATGATTATTGGGTGAACGGGTGAACAAGTGAACAAGTAAACAAGTGAAGGAGTAAACAAGTGAACAGGTAAACAAGTGGACGAGTAAACGAGTTGATTAATTAAACCTATAACGATAATATTTTTACAAAGCTATTAAACCCTAATCTCCAAAAAATATGCAAAAAAATATTCCTATCCTTGACCCCCATACATTTGCAAAACCCGAAGAAGTAATTATTACCCATTCCGAATTGGATATTCAGGTTGACTTTGCTCAACATATAATTATCGGGAAAGTGGTGCATACCATCAGTAATAAAATGGGGAGCGATAAGCTAATATTGGATTGCAAAGATATCATTATCGAAAAAGTTACCTTAGGAGGCAATGAAAAAGAAACCACCTTTGCATTAACCAACCCAATCCCTTTCAAAGGAAGTGCTCTTGAAATAAATATTAATAAAGATACCAATACCGTAACAATTTATTATCAAACCACCCCACAATCATTTGCATTGCAATGGTTGAAACCTATACAAACGGCTGGTGGCAAACTACCTTTTTTATTTACCCAATCCGAAGCAATACTTGCCCGTACTTGGGTTCCTTGTCAGGATAGTCCCGGAATTCGCTTTACTTATCATGCCAAAGTGAAAGTTCCTACCCACTTAATGGCGGTAATGAGTGCAACCAATCCTACCCAAAAAACAAGCGATGGCATTTATCATTTTTCAATGAAACAACCCATTCCCTCCTATTTGTTGGCATTGGCAGTAGGCGATTTGGTTTATCGCCCTTTAGGGAAAAGAACAGGCGTTTATGCAGAACCTTCAGAAATAGACAAAGCAGCTTATGAATTTGTGGATATGGAGAAAATGGTGATTGCTGCCGAAGGATTATATGGTGTTTATCGTTGGGAACAATTCGATGTAATTGTGTTACCACCCAGTTTCCCTTTTGGAGGAATGGAAAACCCACGACTTACATTTGCAACTCCTACTATTCTTTCTAGTGACCGCTCTTTAGTGAGCCTTATCGCTCACGAATTGGCTCACTCTTGGTCTGGCAATCTGGTTACCAATGCAACTTGGAACGATTTCTGGTTAAACGAAGGCTTCACCGTTTACTTTGAACGCCGCATTATGGAAAAATTAGAAGGAAAATCATACAACGATATGCTTACGGTGCTTGGTTACCAAGATATGATGCAAACCATGGTTCAATTAGGACAAGAGAACGAAGACACGCACTTAAAACTTAAACTCGACCAAAGAGACCCAGACGATGGAATGACGTTGATTGCTTATGAAAAAGGCTTCTTTTTGCTGCTATTAATTGAAAAAACAGTTGGAAGAGCTGCCTGGGATGCTTTTCTAAAAACATATTTCAATCGCTTTGCTTTCACTTCGATGAACACAGAGCACTTTGTCAACTATATCAAAAGTGAATTATTCAAAAATAATCAAGACTTGATTAACAAGATTCATCTTCAACAATGGATTTACGAAGCCGGCTTACCAACTAATTGCCCTAAAGTAATTTCCGAACGCTTCGAAGCAGTAGAAACAAATATTCGTGATTGGGAAAAAGGAAAGCCTGCCAAAGATATTGATTGCAAAAATTGGACTACCCACGAGTGGCTGCACTTTTTCAGAAAACTTCCCCAACAAATTTCCCCAGAACAAATGCAGGAATTAGACCATACATTCCATTTCACTCAATCGGGTAATGCAGAAATACTTTGTGCTTGGTTCAAAATAGCCATCAACAACAAATATAATAAAGCTTTCCCTGCAATTGAAGCTTTCTTGATGAAGGTTGGGAGAAGAAAATTTTTGGTGCCACTTTACAAAGCCCTTGTTAATTCTGAAGCAGGAATAAATTATGCCAAAGATATTTATAGCAAAGCCCGACAAAACTATCATTACGTTTCAACTAACACTTTGGATGAAATGTTCAAATGATTCGCTTCAATTGATAATAATGAATAACATTTCAACAATGTTTCGGATACAAAAAGTAAATATTATTGTTTTTCTTTTCCCCATTCTTTTCTCTTTTATTGCCCATAAATCTTTTGCCCAGATTGCAAATCAAATGTTCGATGCAGGGGAAGTTAAAATGAATGCTAAGGATTTCAACGGAGCCATTACCGAATTTACCAAAGTAATTAAAAAAGTAGATAATTTCTACGAAGCATACATTGATAGAGGAAAATGTTATTACGCATTGAAAAAAAACAATGAAGCAATTGCAGACTTCACCAAAGCATTAAGCATTAAAAAAGATTGTTCTCCTGCTTTTTACTATAGAGCATTGGTTTATTCCGATATAGGAAAAGACAAAGAAGCCCTATCCGACTTAGACAATGCCATTAAATATAAACCTTCTTATATGGAAGCATTTATCAAAAGAGCTTCCATTGAGGAAAAATTAAAAAAATATTTGGCTGCTTACAACGATTACAGCAAAGCCATTGAGTTGGACGATAAAAATGCTGATGCCTATTACCATAGAGGACTTGTTTGTATTCTGATATCTAAACCCAATGATGCGATTATCGATTTTACAAAAGCCATCCAATTGAACACAACCAATGCAAATGCTTATTTCCAAAGAGGAATGCTCTACGATAATAACGCCAAATATAAAGAAGCCATTGCCGATTATACTAAATGTATTGAATTGAAATTAGTAAACAAAGAAGTATTTACCAAAAGAGCTTACAGCAATTACAATGCAAAAGAGTATTTAGCTGCTATTGCTGATTTCATTAAATTAGTAACAGAATATAAGCAAAAAGACAATGATTTGTTCCTTAAAAGAGGTTTATGCTATATGTTTTCTCTTAAATACAATGAAGCAATTAAAGACTTTACCAAAGTGCTTACTACTGAACCAAAAAACATTGCTGCATTGCTAAATCGTGCTTTTGCTTACGAACAATTAAAAAAGTCAGCGATGGCAATGTTCGATTATAATAAAATATTGCTTTTAGACAGCAAAAACGCTGAAGCATATTATAAACGGGGCAACATTTATTATAACCAAAAGAAATATGACCAGGCTTTAGAAGATTTAAGCAATTCAATCAATATTAAATCTTCTGCTGATGCCTATTACATCAGAGGTTTGGTTTATGAAAACACCAACAAAATACCCGAAGCCTGCCTCGATTTTAAAGCAGCCGCTGCTTTAGGACATAAAGAAGCAAATAAAATTGTAGATAAATATTGTTATTGATAACATTACTTCAGATTCCCTTTTTTCCACTTCTCTTTATTAAATATTTGTCCGGTTTCTGTATAGTATAACCATTTACCTTTTTTTATGCCATCTTTGTATTCTCCATTAATTTTGAGAATTCCACTTGTATAATAGAACTTTGCATATCCATTGGGCTTACCATCCTTATATTCCAAGTCAGCTTTTAGTTTTCCATTTTGGTAAAACTCTTTGTAATTACCCGTTAGTTGTTCATTTTCAAATTGAGTTTTAATCTTTATTTTCTCTCCTTCCATTTCGTAATAAAATGAAGCTTCTCCGTTTATTATTCCATCTTTATAATTTACTTCGCTGAGCAAATATCCTGTTTCAGAATAGCTTCGCCAAATGCCATCTGGCTTTTCTTGAAGCACTTTCCCTTCATATTTTACTTTTCCATCATCATATAAAATATTCTTTTCTCCATCATCAGCCAAATCAGATTGATTAAGGTTTACTTTAAACCCAAGTGCTGCTATTTCATTGTTAGATAATTCTTCGGCGGCTGTTTCAAACTTTTCGAGCTCATCATCCAGCAAAGCGTTTTCGTCAAAGTCGGCAATAAGTTTAGTTTTAAACATTTTGCCATCCGAAACAAGTTGAAATCCAAGCCTGGTGAAACTTAATATTAAATCTTTATTTTTCTGAATGCTCTTTCTTTTCTCTGTATTACTGAAAAAATACAAATAGGAATATAGTTTTGGCATCTGAATAAATATGGAAGCATTGGTATTGTTGTCGAAATTATTTTTAAAGTTGGTAAACTTTTCATTTTTTGATAATGTATTTCCATTTTTAAAATCGTCTATCACATCCATCAACACAGAAGGAGAATTGCTGAATACTACATAGTCATTAATGTAAGTAAAATATGGTTTTTCAAGTTTTCCAAAGAGTT
>MNXO01000081.1 GCA_001872995.1 Bacteroidetes bacterium CG2_30_32_10
ACTAACATGAATTTTAGAGTTTTTAAAATTAAATTTGTTGGCTAGTAATGATAGAATTATATAAATGAAAGCAAAACGTTATTAGTAAGCCGATTATGTTCAATACCTCTATTTTCTGATAAACCTAATATTGGCATCATATCTTTGATGTTAATATAAAGTCTTTCGTTCAAAAACAATTGCCTTTTATAATTGGATTCGCAAAGACAATTTGATGAAATTAATTGGAAATTAAATTTTTTTAGCATCAAAATACTTTTAAGCAATAACATTTCAATTGAAATGATTATTTATAGGGCATTTTAACTTATAATTAATAAAATTTTTAAAGTCAACTGATAAATGCTATTAATACAGTAGAAGACATCAATATTTTTTATACTTTTGTAGCTCTTAAAAATGATGAAACTATGTTTGAAAGTTTAAGCGATAAATTCGACAGGGCGTTTAAAATCCTGAAAGGTCAAGGAAGAATTACCGAAATCAATATTGCCGAAACTCTAAAAGAAGTAAGAAAAGCCCTTTTAGATGCCGACGTAAACTATAAAATAGCCAAAACCTTTACCGAACAAGTTAAAGAAAAAGCATTAGGTCAAAATGTATTAACTGCTGTTTCGCCTAGCCAATTGATGGTAAAAATTGTTCACGACGAGCTTACGGAACTAATGGGCAGCGAAAAAACCGACATCAACCTCAAAGGCAGTCCTGCTATTATTCTTATTGCCGGTTTGCAAGGCTCTGGTAAAACAACTTTTGCCGGAAAGCTAGCTAACTATCTTAAAACAAAAAAGAATAAAAGCCCCTTGCTTGTTGCTTGCGATATATACCGTCCTGCTGCCATTGAACAATTAAAAGTATTGGGCGAACAAATACAAGTCCCTATATATGCCGAAGAAGACAGTAAAAATCCTGTTACTATTGCTAAAAATGCAATTAATTTTGCTAAAGATAGAGGATATAATGTAGTAATTGTCGATACTGCTGGTCGTTTAGCTATTGATGAAGAAATGATGAACGAAATAGCAGCCATTAAAAAAGCATTAAATCCTCAGGAAACACTTTTTGTTGTTGATTCAATGACAGGACAGGATGCAGTGAACACGGCTAAATCCTTTAACGAACGACTCGATTACGAAGGAGTGGTACTCACAAAACTTGATGGGGATACAAGAGGTGGAGCTGCTCTTACCATTCGTTCTGTGGTTAACAAACCAATTAAATTTGTTGGTATTGGCGAAAAATTAGAAGCCATTGATGTGTTTTATCCCGAACGTATGGCAGACCGAATACTCGGTATGGGCGATATTGTTTCTTTGGTAGAACGTGCGCAAGAACAATTTAATGAAGAAGAAGCTCAAAAACTTCAAAAAAAGATTGCAAAAAACCAATTTAACTTTAATGACTTCCTTTCGCAATTGAATCAAATTAAAAAAATGGGAAATGTCAAAGATTTAATGGGTATGATTCCTGGAATGGGCAAGGCATTAAAAGATGTTGAAATTGACGACAATGCTTTCAAGGGTATAGAAGCCATTATATATTCTATGACCCCTCAAGAAAGAGAAAATCCGATATTACTAAATGGAAGCCGAAGAAAACGTATTGCTATAGGTAGTGGAACCGACATACAACAAGTAAACCGACTGATAAAACAGTTTGAAGACACTCGCAAAATCATGAAATCTATGTCTGGCGGCGGCGGTGCCAATATGATGAAAATGATGAAGAATTTTAAAGGAAATTAAACTTATACTATGAATATTATTGATGGTAAAAAGATTGCCGACAAAATAAAATCAGAAATTGCTAAAGAGGTTAATGATATGCTGAATAACAACATAAAAGTTCCTCATTTAGCTGCTATTATTGTGGGAGAAGACCCTGCAAGCCAAACTTACGTTGCTAACAAAGAAAAAGCCTGTCGCGAAGTCGGTTTTATTTCTTCAGTTTACAAATATCCTGCTAGCATTTCTGAAAAAGAGTTGCTTGCAGCTATCGAATTTATTAACAACGACGATGATATTGATGGGTTAATAGTTCAACAACCATTGCCAAAACATATATCTGTTGATAAAGTAATTGAAAAAATTAACTATACCAAAGATGTAGATGGCTTTCATCCTATTAATTTTGGCAGAATGGCAAGTAATTTGCCTGCTTATATTGCTGCCACTCCACTTGGCATTTTAGAACTATTAAAACGCTCTGGAGTCGAAACTGAAGGAAAACATTGTGTGATACTAGGAAGAAGTCATATTGTTGGTTCTCCGATGAGCATTTTGTTAGCTCGAAACACAAACCCAGGCAATTGTACTGTTACTATATGCCACAGTAAAACAAAAAACATAAAAGATATTACCAAACAAGCCGATATATTAATAGTAGCTATTGGCAAATTAGAATTTGTTACTGCCGATATGGTAAAAGAAGGAGCAGTAGTAATTGATGTTGGGATGCACCGAATTCCTTCTACAGAAACAAAATCGGGTTTTCGCCTCAAAGGAGATGTTAAGTATGATGAAGTTTCTAAAAAATGCAGTGCTATTACTCCAGTTCCAGGTGGCGTTGGACCTATGACTATTACTGCTTTGCTGATGAATACGCTTAGAGCAATAAAAAAAGAAATTCAATAATAACACTATCATTTTTTTGTAATACAATTCATTCATCCATCTAATCGCACTTCAAATTAATATTTATTAGGCAATAGTGAAAAAAAATAAAAAGAATATATAATTTTTCGTAATTTTATACTTTTAAAATACAAACTAAAATTTGAGATTATTCGCTTGTTGGGATGGATAAAATAAAGCTTGAAATTCTTGGAATATCATACAGCCAATCGCAAGCAGGTGCTTATGCTTTAATATTGGGTGAATCAAATGGAAAAAGAAGACTTCCAATTATTATTGGCGGTTTCGAAGCTCAGTCTATTGCCATAGAAATTGAGAAAATGAAACCCAGTCGCCCGCTTACCCACGACTTATTTAAAAATTTTGCAACAACTTACAATATTGATATTACTGAAATTGTTATTTACAAATTTGTTGAAGGCATTTTCTTTGCCAAATTGGTTTGTTTTGATGGCATTAAAGAAATAGACATTGATTCTCGCACTTCTGATGCCGTTGCTATTGCAGTTAGATTTAATTGCCCTATATACACCTATGAATCCATCCTCGTTTCTGCAGGCATTATTCTTGATGAAGAATCAACAGATTTGCAATTAGACGCTATTAAAACAGAGCAAGTACTAGAAAGCGAATATAGCAGTTTTTCAACCAAAGAACTGGAAGATTTATTATTGGCTGCCATTGAAGAAGAAGCTTACGAAAAAGCTTCTCTCATTAGAGATGAACTAAAAAAAAGAAAAAAAACAACTAAATAGAATTTTACTTTATCTATCATTACTAATAAATGAAGCTTTAGATTTTTTATTGATGAGACAGTATTTAGATTTAATGGAGCATGTGCTGAAAAATGGCAGCAAAAAAGAAGACAGAACTGGTACTGGAACATTAAGTGTGTTTGGTTACCAAATGCGTTTTGATTTACAAAATGGATTCCCTTTGCTAACCACTAAAAAACTCCATTTGAAATCAATAATCTATGAATTACTTTGGTTTTTGAACGGAGATACTAATATCAAATACCTCCACGAAAATGGTGTAAAAATATGGGACGAATGGGCTGATGTAAATGGTGACCTTGGTCCAATATACGGGCATCAATGGCGCTCGTGGGGAAATAATGGACAAAACATAGATCAAATAACTCAAATCATTTATCAAATAAAGAATAACCCTAATTCGCGAAGAATAATTGTGAGTGCTTGGAATGTGGGAGAAATTGAAAAAATGGCCTTGCCTCCCTGCCACATTATGTTTCAGTTTTATGTTGCTAATAATAAACTTTCTTGTCAACTTTATCAGAGAAGTGCAGATATATTCCTTGGAGTTCCGTTCAATATTGCTTCCTACTCTCTACTTACCTTAATGATAGCAAAGGTATGCAATTTACAAGCTGGCGATTTTATCCATACCTTTGGCGATGCGCATCTTTACCTTAATCATATTGAGCAAACAAAGCTACAATTGACGAGAGAACCAATGCAGTTGCCTAAAATGATAATAAATAGAAATGTTGAAGATGTTTTTTCATATAAATACGAAGACTTTAGCCTCATTGACTATAATCCCCATCCACATATTAAAGCCCCAGTAGCAGTTTAAAAAGATAAAACTAAGAAAATTGAAAAAAAACATTTCCATCATAGTAGCCATTGCACAAAACAATGCCATCGGCAAAGACAATAAATTATTATGGCATATTTCCGAAGATTTAAAGCGTTTTAAACGCTTAACAACCTATAAAACTGTAATTATGGGGAAAAATACTTTTTATTCTCTACCTGTTAGACCATTACCAAACAGAACAAGCATTGTAATTACAGATATTAAAGATGAGCAAATTGAAGGTTGCGTAATGGCTTATTCTATTGCCGATGCCATTGATAAATGCGATGCAACCAAAGAGAACTTTGTTATTGGTGGAGGCTCTATATACAGACAATTCTTACCAATTGCCGATAAATTATATGTAACGAAGGTACATCAAGATTTTGAAGCAGATTGTTTTTTTGATGCTATCAATCTCAACCAATGGGAACTTATCAGCGAAGAAAAATGCAATACAGATGCTCAAAATAAATTTACTTATTCATTTATAATTTACGAAAAGAAATAGCTTCTATAAAATTACGTTGTATTTGCTTTTAGAATTGAATTAATAATTTACTATTTTTACTAAAAATATATTAACTAAAATTTAAGGAGAAGGTTATGGGTATCAAGTTTCGTCTTACTTTGATGAATTTTTTGCAATTCTTTATTTGGGGTTCTTGGCTTTTAACCATAGGAGCTTATTGGTTTCAAACAAAACAATGGTCAGGAACTGAGTTTGGAGCCATATTTTCGACAATGGGAATTGCTTCACTATTTATGCCTGCAATTGCTGGTATTGTTGCTGATAGATGGATTAATGCAGAAAGACTGTATGGTTCTTTTCATATTTTGGCAGCTATTGTTTTATTTTGCGTGCCAATGGTAAACGACCCATCTACTATGTTTTGGGTAATGTTGATAAATATGGTTTTTTATATGCCTACGATTGCTCTTTCCATTACGGTTGCATATTCATCAATGAATAAAGCTGGAATGAATATTATAAAAGAATATCCACCTATTAGAGTATGGGGAACTATTGGATTTATTGTAGCATTATGGATTGTGAGTCTCCTCCACATTGAAACCTCTTCAGTACAGTTTTATGTTGCTTCAGCAGCATCATTATTTCTTGGTCTATATGCTTTTACTTTGCCAAAATGTCCACCACTTGGGCGTGCAGTTAAAAAATCATTTATCAATGCACTTGGACTTAACGCTTTTGCACTTTTTAAAAATAGTAAAATGGCTATATTTTTCATCTTTGCGATGTTACTTGGTGCTTCTTTGCAATTAACAAACGCTTATGGTGATACTTTTTTACACGACTTTGCATTTATTCCTGCATATAAAGATTTATTAGCTGTAAAATTCCCAGCTATAATTATGTCCATCTCACAAATTTCTGAAACACTTTTCATTCTTGCCATTCCTTTTTTCTTGAGAAAATTTGGCATTAAAAAAGTGATGTTGATGAGTATGATTGCTTGGGTTTTGCGATTTGGTTTATTTGCTTATGGAAACCCGGCTGATGGTCTTTGGATGATTATTCTTTCTTGCATTATTTATGGTATGGCATTCGATTTTTTCAATATTTCAGGCTCTTTATATGTAGAAACACAAAGCGACCCAACGATAAGAGCCAGTTCTCAAGGTTTGTTTATGATGATGACCAATGGTTTTGGTGCTTTTCTTGGTAGCCGTATTAGTGGAATTATTATTGATAAATATTATGTACTCGATGGTGGAAAATTTGATTGGAAAGGCATTTGGATTGCATTTGCTGCATACTCACTTGTAGTTGCAATACTTTTTGCAATACTTTTCAAGCATAAACACGACCCCAAAGCATTAGAAAACATTCATCACTAATAATATTCTTTTTTCAAATAAATTAGTTTTAAACTTTAAAATAAATATTATGAAAAAAATTAAAATTATTTTCATCTTTAT
>MNXO01000046.1 GCA_001872995.1 Bacteroidetes bacterium CG2_30_32_10
CTTTAATAAATATCCTTTACTTGTGGATGCTAAATTTTTAATTCGTCTTTGTTAGAGTTTTGGGGATAGTTTTTTAATATACAAAATCATTAAACCTGAAGTAAAAAAAGGCAATAATGGAATTCTATATCTTACCAATGCACCAAAGTTGGCAGTGCTTAAGCCAATCGAAAAAGCAAAAAAGACAGCATAAAGAAAAAGAAATATTAACAAAGGATCTTGAAATATGTTTTTAGAATTTCGCAAAAAACCTCCTGAAAACACAAAGATATAGATAGTGAATAATAGAATTATAGCATTTTCTATTCCTGAAATGAAGATAAATAAAGTATTACCTTCCCATATAAAAGGGCGATAGAGACCTGCCACAATTGCATTAGGTGTTTTTTTTATTATATCTGCAGTGGTTTTGAATTCTCCAATATTATAATAGTTAATTCCGTACTGTTCGGCTCTTATCAAATCTTGTTGTGTAATTTTAGCTTTTTTTATTATACTTTCCATATTTGAATACTTCCCAAGTTCTTCTTTAAAAAGACTTATCGCTGCATAACCTATAATAAATGCAAATAAAATAAGAAATGGAGCTATCAACAAACGGAAAACTTTACTCTTAATTTGAGTAATTTTATCATACAAACCCCAAATAATTGTTCCTGGAAAGAGAGCTACAATAATGTAGGGCTTAAGCGACAAAATTATAAAGATATTCAGAATTAAAAAAATCACATTTGTAATCCTGTCATTTTTCTTGATAAATACTTTATAAAAATTATAAGTGAACCAGCAAGAAGCAGAAAGAGTGAAAGTGTCTTTTAAAATACCAGAACCCCAAAATAATACGGAAGGTATAAAAAGCACAGTAATAGCAAAGTATTTATTATATTTTGGATATAGCTCACAAAACATTTGATACATCTTCCATATACCTATGTAGGAAAATGCTGATAGCAATATAGTTGCTGTAAAATAATTTTTGAATGATAATATTAAGAAAGGATTTATAAACCTTACTACAGCAAAAGCTTGATTATCGGAATAATACCAAGGGAAGCCAGTGTAAATATCAAAAGTGGAAGAATTATGAGCACTTAAATTTCCATACATGATTGAAAAATAAGCATAAGGATCTTTAAAAAATAAATTGAATAAGGCTTCACTGCTTCTAAAATAACCTATTGTATCGCCTGCTTCCTGATAGTAAACAATATAAATCAAACAAAATATTATTCCACCCAATATTTTAATAAATAAACCTTTTACAAAATATTTGTATTCAGGTTTTTCTTTGATATATTTTGCTTTTATGTGGCGACTTATAATAAATATAATAAGCAAATAGGCAATAATAATAAGATAATCTATTGGCGTTGGGAGTAATGACTTAGTCCAAATGTTGTTTACTTCCATTTTAAATATTTAAAACCATTTAATATTTGTTTGCAAAATCGAAAGTATGAAAAATCTACTGTTTTTCATACTTTAGCACTTCATTATTTACGTATTCTATTTTAACGTCGGCTATTTTAAACATTTCTTCAGATTCTATTCCATCGTGGTATTTCATTTCGCATACCACACGTTTGATTCCACAATTGATAATAAGCATTGCACAAACACGGCAAGGGGTCATTCTACAATATAGGGTAGCTCCATCAATGGAAATGCCGAGTTTGGCAGCTTGGCAAATGGCATTTTGTTCTGCATGCACAGTTCTTACACAATGATTGGTTACCTTTCCATCTTCGTGAACCATTTTTTTCATCTGATGCCCCACTTCATCGCAATGAGGCAAACCCATCGGAGAGCCAACATAACCAGTTACCAACAACTGTTTATCTCGTGCAATAACGCAACCACTTCTTCCCCTGTCGCAAGTTGCTCTTTTTGATACAGTATTTGCAATTTCCATAAAATATTCATCCCAACTTGGTCGAATATACATAGTTTTGTTCTTTTCTGTCATTAAAATTATTTATTAATCGCTTATTTCAACTTTGTTAATACTTTTTCTACCTCTTGTTGCAGTGTTTCAATGGTTGTATTATTATAAAAAACAAAATCAGCCATTTCAATACATTTGACCAAATTTTGTTTAGTGGCATCATTAGAAGTCATTTCGCGTTGTTCGTTTGAAAGAAAGGTTTTAAAATCAATATGGTCGGTTTCCGAATTGCGAAGTTTTATGCGTTGATACCTTATTTCGGGTTTAGCATTTACTGCAAACAGGTAAAAATCTCCCTTTTCTTTAAGCGCAATAATTTCGCCAGGAGTTCTAATGCTTTCAATGATACAGTCTTTCCCAAGTGAAATCGCCTTTTTGTAAAGCTGTTCAATAATGTAGGAAGGTGAATGCTTCGCTCTTAGATCATTGGCGACCATAACCATAGAATCGCGATTTACCATCATATTTCTTTTAATAATTTCTTCTGACAGAAATGCCCTTACCGAGTAATGAACATAACCTTTGTTCTTTACCAAATAATCAACTATTGTGCCTTTGCCTGCTCCAAGTGTACCGGTAATACCAATAACTTTCATTAATAATCGAAATATAATATTAAACATTTCAAAAGTATAAATAATATTGTAATTTATCTATTTTTTATAATTTTGTTAAAAACTTTATGTTATGGAAATAATTGAATATAAAAACGCAAGCAAAGTCCCCATTGAATTTGAAGCTCGTAAGCTTTGTAATAGAAATGACATTGAAGTTATTCACTTGATAATTGAAGAAGGCAAAGTACTCGATAGACATAAAAACCCTTTTGACGCTATTTTTTATATCATAAGTGGCAAAGGTATATTGGAGGCAGGCGATAATCGATATGTTTTAAACGAAAATACCTGCATTCAGATTGAAGCGAATATGGAAAGAGGCTGGATTAATTCAGGTAAAGGCAATTTAGTATTGCTGATTATTCAGTTGAAAACAATTAAAGTGGGGCAAAACAACCAATAATACTATGGGATAAGCCTTTTATTAATCATAAAATAACAAAATAGTCACTTAAAAAAATTTTTTTTGTTTATATTCTCTCAACAAAAACTTTATTTTTATTTTCTTAATACCTTCTCTTATAAAATGCGCTGAAAAAAAATGCTTTCAGTAATAGTGGATTTATAAGTAACTTGAGATTTTTAGCAACCGAGTCATAGACTTATTGAATCATTCCTGCACCCATCGTTTCATTGGTAGCTTCATCAATCAAAATGAAACTTCCTGTAATTCTATTTATATTGTAGGAATCGAAAAATATTGGTTTGGTAGTCTTAATTCTTATACTAGCAATATCGTTCATACCAATGTGCTTATCGAATGCATCGTTTTCCATAGAATTGATGTCCATTTTAAATTGAATTTCTTTGATAATACATTTTACATCATTGGTGGTATGCTTAAGCAAATATTTACCAGACAATTGCAATGGGCGTTCATTAAACCAACAAATAATGGCATTAGTTTCATTATTTGTAATTGGGAGATTATCGCATTTAACAATCATATCGCCACGACTAATATCTATATCATTTTCTAATGTAATTGAAACAGATTCTGAAGCATAGGCAATATCAACTGTTTTTTTATCTTTTTCAATGGTTTTTATTTTACTTTTTATACCAGAAACCATAGCAACAACATCATCACCAGGTTTAAAAAAGCCACCAGCTATTCTGCCGGCATATCCTCTGTAATCGTGAAATTGAGTAGAGTGTGGACGAATTATATATTGAACAGGAAATCTAGCATCAGTTTGGTTATGGTCTTTTTGAACGGGAGTATTTTCTAAGCGTTGCAATAATGTTTCGCCGTTATACCATAACATTGAAGTAAATTTATGAATAATGTTATCACCAAGCAAAGCACTGACGGGAATATAATTTACGTCAGTCAATGCAAGCTTAGGTATCAGCTCTTGTATGTGTGAACATATTTGCAAATAACGTTCTTCTTTATATTCCACTAAATCCATTTTATTGATACAAAAAATAATATGAGGAATTCTCAGTAAAGAGGCAATATATGCGTGTCTAATGGTCTGTTCAAGCACGCCATTGCGAGCATCAACCAGAATTAATGCAAGGTTTGCAGTTGAAGCACCTGTAACCATATTTCGAGTATATTGAATATGACCTGGTGTATCTGCAATAATAAATTTTCTTTTGGGAGTAGAAAAGTATCTGTATGCCACGTCTATGGTGATACCTTGTTCTCTTTCTGCTTTCAATCCATCTGTTAAAAGGCTTAAATTGATATGCTCCTCTCCCCTTCTTTTGCTTGCCAATGTAATTGCATCTAATTGGTCTTCAAATATAGATTTGCTGTCGTATAATAAGCGTCCAATTAATGTACTTTTTCCATCATCAACACTTCCTGCAGTTGTAAACCGCAACAAATCCATATTCATATAATCAAAATCTTCATTATTTTTTACCATTTGCGCTTAATTTTTTATTAAAAATATCCTTCTTTTTTTCTGTCTTCCATCGCTGTTTCCGATCTTTTATCATCGTATCTACTACCTCTTTCAGTAGTTCTGGAGGCGGCAACTTCTGTAACAATTTCTTCAATATTTTTGGCAATCGAGAGGGTTAAACCAGTGCAAGTGATATCGCCAATGGTTCTGCAACGTACATCTTTAACTTCAATATTTTCACCTTCTTTGCGTTCCATAAAAGGGGCATTTGCTAACCATACACCACTTCTGTTGAATACCTCTCTTTTGTGGGTAAAGTATATAGAAGGAATATCTATCTTTTCTAACATAATATATTGCCAAATGTCGAGTTCTGTCCAGTTGCTAATAGGAAAAACTCTAAAATGTTCACCAATATTTTTCTTACCATTAAAAATATTCCAAAGTTCGGGTCGCTGGTTTTTGGGGTCCCATTGACCAAATTCGTCTCGATGCGAAAAGAATCTTTCTTTGGCTCGTGCTTTTTCTTCATCGCGTCTTCCTCCACCGATGGCAGCATCAATTTTAAGTTCTTCAATTGCATCAAGCAAGGTAACTGTTTGTAGTTTATTTCTACTGGCATTTATTCCTTTTTCTTCAACCGCTCTTCCTTTATCTATACTATCTTGCACTAATTTAACAATCAATTGGGCATTAATTTTCTTCGCTAAATCATCTCTAAAATCAAGAGTTTCTATAAAGTTGTGCCCAGTATCTATATGCATCAAAGGCATTGGAATATTGGCGGGATAAAATGCCTTAACTGCCAGATGAACTAAAACAATACTATCTTTACCTCCAGAGAATAAAATGGTTGGGCGTTCAAATTGAGCTGCTATTTCCCTAAATATATAAATTGCTTCGTTTTCAAGCTCTTTTAAATGGGTAATTCTAAATTCATTCATTATTTATTGTTTTTTTTAATGTTTACAAAGGTAAAATTATGAATGCAAACCACATTCTTTTTTTGAATTATTTTCCCACCACCATCTACCTGCCCGAAAATCTTCGCCTTCGTTTACTTTTCTTGTGCAAGGTTGGCAGCCGATACTTGGAAAACCTTTGTCATGTAAAACATTATATGGTATTTGGTTTATTTTAATAAATTCTTTGACTTGTTCATTTGTCCATTGAATTAAAGGATTGTATTTGATAATCATATTACTTTCGTCCCATTCAAATAGGTTTACTTTATTTCTGCTTTCCGATTGTTCCGCTCTCAATCCAGTAATCCATACTTTATTTCCTTGCAAGGCTCTTTTCAAGGGTTTAATTTTTCTTAGATAACAGCATTCTTTTCTATTTTCAATAGAATGATAAAAACTAAATGGACCTTTTTCGGTTATTAGTTTTTCAATATCTGTACTTTTGGGAAAAAAAACTTCAATTTTTTGATTATATTTTTCTAAAGTTCTACTATGCGTGGCGTATGTTTCGGCAAACATTCTACCAGTGTCTAAAGTGAAAACTTTTACTGGTAAATGATTGGAGAATATTATATGAGATATTACTTGGTCTTCCGAACCAAAACTAGAGGAAAAGACTACTTTATCAGCATAATCCTTACATAACATTTGCATAATATCGAATACTTCCATATTCTTTGAATTTATATTAAGCGTTTTGATTATTTTTTCCATTATTATGCAGATTTGAAAATTAATTTATTAAATCTCCTTTTTGCAATT